>JADZDV010000447.1 GCA_020850915.1 Chloroflexota bacterium
CAGGACCGTCCCGACGGTGCCGCCCTCCGCGAATACGACACGCTGTCCAGCGGTCGCCGTGCGAAGTGTGCTGGGAATCCGTATTTCAACCGACATCAGCCTCTTCCTCAGGAACGGCACGTCGTGCCAGACGAGCCAGTGGCGCGGACCGGGCGGCGATCGGCGCCGCTCCGTCCACCCGAAACAGGTCGACCGAGACCGATCAACCGCCAGTCTGAGCCATCGGCGCGCCGCAGAAGATCTCGTAATCGATGAGCTCCGTGATCGTCGGCCTGTCGCCGCACAGGGGGCACCGCGGATCGCGGCGAATCTTGACCTCCCGGAACTCCATCGCCAGCGAATCGAACAGCAGGAGGCGGTTGACCAGCGGCTCGCCGAGGTCGAGCAGCACCTTGATGGTCTCGATCGACTGAATGATCCCGATCATGCCCGGCAGCACGCCGAGCACGCCGGCCTCCGCGCAGCTCGGCACAGCGCCCGGCGGGGGTGGCGCGGGGAACAGACAGCGGTAGCAGCCCTTGCCCGGCATGAAGACCGTCGCCTGGCCCTCGAACCGGAAGATGCTGCCGTCCACAAGCGGCTTCCCGAGCAGGTACGCCGCGTCGTTCACGAGGTAGCGGGTGTCGAAATTGTCCGATCCGTTCACCACAACGTCGTACTGACTCAGGATCTCCATCGCGTTCTCAGACGAGAGAGCCTCCGTGTGAGGGACAACGTTCACGTCGGGGTTGATGTCCGCGATGCGGTCTCGAGCCGAGTCCACCTTAGGGCGCCCGATGTTGGCGTGGCCGTGGATGATCTGCCGATGGAGGTTCGAGAGGTCGACAGTATCGAAATCCACGATGCCCATCGTCCCAACGCCCGCTGCCGCCAGGTACATGGCGGTTGGGGCGCCGAGACCGCCGGCTCCGATCAGCACGACCTTCGAGCTGAGCAGCTTTCGCTGACCCACCCCACCGATCTCCGGCAGGATGATGTGGCGCGCGTAGCGCCCCGCTTGCTGCGGTGTGAACGGCCGCGTCGTCGCGCCGCCGGCCATCGCTGGGATCACTGCCACTTCATCCTCCTCCGCCAATTGAGTCTCGAGCCCCTCGAGCTCATCGATTGCTCTGTCGTTCACGTAAACATTCACAAAGCAGAGCAGGTGCCCGTTCGCGTCGAGGACCTGCTCCCGAAAGCCTGGGAAACGCGCCTCCAGCCCCGCGAGCACCCCGGCCACGCTCCTGGCAGGAAGCTCCAGCCGGGCCGCGCCACCAGTGAAGCGGCGCCAGGTCGTCGGAACGTAGACCCGTGCCATCCGCGCGCTCACCAGTCACCGCTGAGATACCGCTCGCCAGTGTCCGGCAGGACCGTGACGACGGTCCGACCGGGCCCCAGCTCACGCGCGACCGCGAGCGCCGCGAAGACGGCCGCGCCGCTCGAAACGCCAACCAGCAAGCCTTCCTCACGGGTCAGACGAAGCGCGGTCGCGACGGCGTCCTCATCCCGAACGGCCACGATCCTATCGACCACCGATTCGTTGAACACCCCCGGCACGAAGCTCGCGCCGATCCCCTGAATACCGTGTGGTCGCGATCGTCCCCCGGACAGGACCGGGGAGCGCGCGGGCTCCACGGCGATCACAAGCGTGGCAGGCAGCCGCTGTTTGAGCACCTCCCCGACGCCGGTGATCGTGCCGCCTGTTCCTACGCCGGCGACGAACGCATCCAACTGCTCATCCGTTGCTTCAAGAATCTCGCGCGCCGTCGTCTGGCGGTGTACCTCCGGGTTCGCGAGATTCTCGAACTGTTGGGGCATGAAGGCGCCCGGTCGCTGCTCGACGATCTGCTGCGCGGCAAACACCGCGCCGGTCATGCCTTCGATCGCGGGAGTCAGGACAATCTCGGCGCCGAATCGCGCCAGCAGCTTTCGACGCTCCAGGCTCATGTCTTCGGGCATCGTGAGCACCAGCCGGTAGCCGCGTGTGGCGGCGACCATGGCCAGGCCGATGCCGGTGTTCCCGCTGGTCGGTTCGACGATGGTCGCGCCCGGCCTCAGCTTGCCGTCACGCTCGGCGGCCTCCACCATCGAGACAGCGATGCGATCCTTGACGCTTCCGGCCGGGTTCAGTGACTCTAGCTTTGCAAGCACCGTCGCACTCTCCTGGCCGGGCAATCGATTGAGTCGCACGAGCGGCGTATTGCCGATGAGATCCAGCACATCGTTTGCGACCAGCGGCCGTCCGGTCATGGCGGTGGGAGCATTGATACATGTATCCATTGGCGGTCGCGCTAGATGTAGTACATGACGCGGCTCTCACGCGCCTTCTGGCGTTCGACGAGATTCTCGATCGTCGTGTCGGCGAGAATCCGGTTCGTGGCGGCCATCACCTCGCCCCAGACATCGCGCATGCCGCACGTGGGAGCGACCGGGCAGGCGTCCGCGTCTTCGAGACAGTCAAGGGGGAGAAGCGGTCCCTCGAGCGCCACGATCACCTCCGACAACCGCACCTCGGCAGGCGCGCGGGCCAGCTCGTGGCCCCCGTTTGGTCCCCGTGTGCTCCTGATCAAGCCGGCCTTTCGAAGCGCCGTCAGGAGCTGCTCCAGGTAGGTCTCGGGAATGACCTGGCGCGCGGCGATCTCAGCGCTCTGGATGGGGCCCTGGCCATAGTGGCGCGCCAGGTCGATGACCGCTCGGGCGCCATAATCACTGCGCATCGAAAGCCGCACTCGAACCCCGCCCAATCAGTCGATATTGTTGACTGATCCAGTCGAATTCTAGGCAGCGGCGCCTGTTGCTGTCAACAAGCGCCTGGGCGTGACGGGCCGACTGCCACCCGGACGGGCTCGGCACCTCAGAACCCCGCGCATGTTATGGGTCTAAGGGCGGCTACGCGCTTTCCCCTCCCTGCCGCCAGGATCGGCTCTCGTGGAGCCACGCTGAGTCAGGCTGCCCGATGCCGGAGCGGAACGGCAGCAGCACCCCGTGAACGCGGGGACCCTGGGAGCAGCCCGGCGCCCATGCTCGCAGGTGCCGGGCCAGAGGCGAGCGTCAGTCGCGGCGGCTCAGCGCCACACCAAGCGCGGAGAGTGACGCGGCGAGTCCCGCCAGTACCAGCGGCATGCTGCCTGCGTCGCCCGTTCGTGGCAGGGTCCGCGGAGGCGCGCTTGGCGCGGGGGTGGCAGCAGATCGCTGCGTCGGCGCCGCGATGGGAGCGGCTGGCGCCGCGGTCGGAGCGACCGGCTGAACAGTCGTTCCGGAAGGCTGGGTTGCCGGGGCGGTTGCCGCGCCGGCGGCAGCTTGCGCGATCGTGCCGCAGGCGATGCGGGCGCCGCTGTTGCCGGCTGGGTCGGCGACGTTATCGTCGGGTCCGGCGTGGATCACCAGCGCGCTGCCGTCGGCGTCGAACAGGGAGTTCGCGCCGGTTCCCAGGCTCACCCTGCTATCCACCGCCTGATACGTACCGCTGCCGCTTGCTGGGACTTCGAGATTGGGGAGGTCGCCAGCGTGCGGTCCGCTCGGATTGTCCAGGCCATGCTGGGCGCTGGTCGGATTGAAATGTCCGCCCGCGGTTGAGAAATCGGACGCGTCGCACGTGCCAACGGTGTGGATGTGGATGCCGTGCGTCCCCGGTTGAAGGTCCTGGAACTGGAGCGACAATCTGACGCCGTTTGCGTCCTGGGTGAATGTAGCGGTGCCAATCGCGTCGCCGTTCGCGTGCTTGAGCTGCGC
>JADZDV010000448.1 GCA_020850915.1 Chloroflexota bacterium
ATCGCGACCCGGGGCCGGGGGACGCTGCGAGCGGCGCGCACCTTATGGCGGTTGGCGAGCCGGATCGTCCACCATCAGGTCAGACTGCCCACGAGTCCGCCGTCCACCAGGACAGTCGTTCCCGCAACATAGCTGGCTCGCTGCGCCATCCCACCCCGCGGGCGATCCGTGTAGATGTGTCCCGGCGCAACGACGTTCACCAGGATGTTGTCCGGGGCCAGTTCATTGGCGAGCGTCTTGAGGAGCCCGACCACGCCAGGCCGCATGGAGTTGGACAGGACCAGCCCGGGGATCGGCTGCTTGACCGAGCTGGACTGGATTGCGAGGATGCGCCCGCCCCCGCGTCGGCGCATCGACGGCACGACGGCCCGGACCATCCGGATCGTGCTGAGCAGGTTCAGCTCGAACGCCGCCTGCCACGCCGCGTCGTCCGGAAAGGCCTCGAACGTGCCGAGCGGAGGCCCGCCCGAGTTTGCGACCAGGATATCCACCGCGCCGAGCTCCGCCACAGTCCGCTCCGCCCAGCGCTCGATGGCCTGTCCGTCACGCAGGTCTGGCGGCACCGCGGGCACCCGGCCGCCCGTGTTCCGGCGAATCGCCTCGGCGGTCGATCCCAGCTCGGCGGCGTCGCGCGCGCAGATGCTGACCGCGCAGCCCTCCGACGCCAGCCCCATCGCCGTGGCGCGGCCCATCCCCTTGCTCGACGCCGCGACCATCGCCACCTTGCCGGCTAGACCCAGATCCATCGGCTTTCCTCCCGTGCTCCAGGGGACGGCATCTCAGCCCCCGCGAACCAGGCTGAGCACCCGGGCTGGCGTCTCGTTGCGCCGCGCCGAGCCCGAGCGTTCTTATAATGCCTGCAAGAGGCGCGCGCCGATGTCTGGCCCTCACGGTGGCTAGCCGTCGGTCCGTACGCCGCGAGGTGGTAGGACGTGATGAATGGCAGTTGGTGGTCGTACCTGCGCCACGACGAGCAGCGTGACAAGCCCGCGATCAACCGGGTCGTGCTCCGTCGTGTCGCGGCCTACGCCTGGCCGTACCGTTTCGTCATCCTCACGATGCTCGCGACGATTATCGGGTCGACCATCCTGGACCTGATCCCACCACTGCTCTACCGCCAGCTCATCGACCACGCCCTGCCGAACAGCGACTTCGGCCATCTCAACCTGCTGGCGCTCGGAATGATCGGCATTCCGATCCTGGACAGCCTCCTCTCTGTGGGACAGCGCTGGCTGAGCGCTCGCGTTGGCGAGGGCGTGATCTTCGATCTTCGCCGCGGGCTCTTCGAGCACCTCCAGCGGATGTCCCTCCGCTTCTTCACCAACTCGCGGACCGGCGAGATTATGGCGCGGCTGAACAACGACGTGGTGGGTGCCCAGCAGGCGATCACTGGCACGATCGTCAGCCTGTTGTCCAACGTGCTCACGGTCATCGGGACGCTCGCGATCATGCTGTCGCTAGAGTGGCGGCTTACGCTCGCGTCGGTCGTCATCCTGCCGCTGTTCATCATTCCGGCCCGGCGCGCGGCGCGGGTGCTGCGCCAGATCACGCGAGAGTCAATGGATCGCAACGCCCAGATGAACGGTCTGATGAACGAGACGCTCAATGTGAGCGGGGCACTCCTGGTCAAGCTGTTCGGGCGGGAGCGGGCCGAGAACGACCGCTTCGCAGAGCGTGCCGCCGGTGTGCGCGACATCGGCATCCGACAGGCGTTCGTCGGCCGGGGCTTCTTCACGGCCCTCGGACTGGTCAGCGCCGTCGGCGTGACGATCGTGTTCTGGGCGGGAGGCTACCTGGTGCTTGTCGGGACCTTTTCGGTGGGTACGCTGGTGGCGCTCGGGTCCTATGTGCGCCAACTCTACGGGCCGCTCTCCGCCCTGACCAACGCCCGGGTGGAGTTTGCCAACTCGCTGGTCAGCTTCGAGCGTGTCTTCGAGGTGCTTGATCTGCCGCTCGATATCTCGGACCGACCTGGCGCCACGACGATCGAGCACACCGAGGGGCGGATCGAGTTCGAGGACGTCTGGTTCGACTACGGAGAGTCGGCGGACGGCGCGGCAACGGGCCTCAAGGAGGTGGAGCGGCTGAGCTGGGGTGGCATCCGTCCGTCAGGCCGGGTGAGCCACCGAGCCACGCGGCGAGGGACGCCGTTTGCACCCGCCCAGCACGAAGGGACGCTGGTTCGCGATCGCCCCGAACGCTGGGCGCTCAAGGGGGTGAGCTTCCAGATCGAACCCGGCCAGATGATCGCCCTCGTTGGGCCGAGCGGCGCCGGCAAGACGAGCGTCACCTACCTGGTCCCTCGGCTCTACGATCCAACACGTGGCCGCGTGACGCTCGACGGCCGCGATCTGCGCGACCTCCAGCTCACCTCCCTCTCCGCGCAGATCGGCATGGTCACTCAGGAGACGTATCTGTTCAACGATACGCTGCGCTCCAATCTGCTGTACGCCCGCGCGGACGCGACAGAGGCAGAGCTGCTGTCGGCCTGTCGGGTCGCCAGCCTGGACGCGCTGGTCGGCTCGCTGCCGGACGGCCTGGACACCCTGGTTGGCGAGCGCGGCTACCGGCTTTCCGGCGGGGAGAAGCAACGCGTGGCACTTGCGCGGGTGATCCTCAAGAACCCGCGCATCCTGGTGCTGGACGAGGCGACCGCGCATCTCGACTCGGAGTCCGAAGCCCTGATCCAGGCGGCGCTCGAGCGGCTCATGGAGGGCCGCACCAGTCTGGTCATCGCGCACCGCCTGAGCACGGTCCTGGCCGCGGACAGGATCCTCGTCCTCGACGAGGGGCGGCTGGTGGAGCAGGGCACGCACGCAGAGCTGCTGGCAGTTGGCGGCCTGTACGCGCGGCTGTATGAGACGCAGTTCCGCGCGGCGCAGGAGAGTGTCGCCGGGGATAGAGAGGGTCTGGCGCACGAGCGGCGCGATCCGTCCTGGTCGCGCTAGGAGGAGAAGAGGAGGCCGGGATTGGTGTGGCTGCCGGACCCAGGGGCGATCGGCAAGCGGGTGGACGAGCTGGACACGCCGTGCCTGGTGCTAGACCTGGACTGCGTCGAGCGTAACCTCGACTCCATGGCGAGCTTCTTCAGCGGTCGGCGAGCCCGAGTCCGGCCGCACGCGAAGACCCACAAGACGCCTCGTATCGCCCTGATGCAGCTCGAGCGTGGCGCGCTCGGTGTCTGCTGTGCGAAGCTCGGCGAAGCTGAGGTGATGGCCGCCGGCGGCGTCTCGCCGCTCCTTGTCACGACTGAAGTCGTCGGCCCCCGCAAGATTGCACGGCTGCTCGCTCTGGCACGACCGGTCGAGGTCATGACCGGGGTGGACGACGCTCGCGCGGCGCGGGCGCTCTCGGACGCCGCGCTGGAGGCCGGCCTGCAGGTGCGCTGCTTGATCGATGTGAACGTCGGCCAGGACCGAACGGGCGTCGAGCCCGGCGAGCCTGCCCTGGCGCTCGGTCTCGCCCTGGAGCAGATGGCCGGCCTGGAGCTTGTCGGTCTTCAGGGATACGAGGGACACATCCAGCACATCGCCGACCAGGACGAGCGGTCCGAGGCGAACGGCTCGTCCATGCAGCTCCTTGGCGAGACGGCTGCCCTGCTGCGAGAGCGCGGCCTGCGCATGGAGATCATCAGCACGGCTGGCACGGGCACATTCCGCCAGGCGTGCGAATGGCCACACGTCACCGAGGCGCAGCCAGGCTCGTACGTCGTGATGGACGCGGATTACGGGCGCGTTGAGGGGCTCGGCTTCGAGCAGGCGATGGTCGTCCTGAGCACGGTCGTCAGCGTGAACCGCCGGCATGCGGCGATCGTGGACGCGGGATACAAGGTTCTGAGCACCGACGCCGGCATGCCCCGTCCTCGCGACCTCGAGGCGGCCTTTGTCATGAAGGGCGACGAGCACGGCATGCTACGCTTCGACGGCGGGTGCCCCGTGACCGTCGGGGATCAGGTGGCCATCATCCCGAGTCATTGCGACACGACGATCAATCTGCACGATCTGTACTACGTCACGCGGGGCGACACCGTCGTCGCGGTGTGGCCGATCGCCGCGCGCGGAAAGTCACAGTAGGATGGCGAGGCCTGTCGGGGCGCTGCCGTGGGCGTAAAGCTGCTCGGTCGCCTTCGAGCCATGTTTGGACTGGATGACGCGCCGGCGGTCGTCCAGTCCCCGTCCCCGCCAGGTCCGTGGTCGCCGCCGATGGCGGATCTCCTCCTGGCACCGGTGCCCACCCTCCAGCCCGCGACGCCTTCCGGTGAGATCGCGGCGGCCGAGCGCGGCGAACGGCTCGCCGAACGTCTCCTCGAGGATGAGCGCCTGCGCGACCGGCTGCAGGACGACGAGGCGCAGCCGCTTATCGAGTGGGCTGCACGCCGGGGAACAGTGCTCATGCAGGCGACGGCGAGCCTGCCGGACAGCGCGGCCGAGGCCGAACTGGACCGAGTCTCCGGCCTGCTGCGGGAGATGCTGCGGCTGGTCAACCTGGCGATTGGCGAGCGCTCCGACGCCTTGCCACAGTTGTTCGCGGCGCGCCTCCAGGCGCTTGACACGCTGCTGGTGCCTCCGCTCGTGGAGCCGGCTCCGAGTGCCGAGGCGCGTGCCTGGCTGGAAGACCTGCTCCAGCCCCCAGCCGGAGAACTGGCGCAGCTCTCGTCTCCGGAGCTCTGTCAGAGGTTATGCGCGCTTCTCGAATAGCAACGGCGGTCGTCGCCGTTCTCGTCATCGTCGCGGTCGCGCTGTTCGTCGCGCGGACGGTGCCCCGCCCTGACGGCGCGCGGGCTACGTCGCCCGGGAAACCTGCCTCAGGTTCCGTGGCCGCCGACTGGTACGACCTCTTCTTCACCCAGCCGCTGATCCCGGACCGAAAGGAGCTGCACCACGGCGGCCTGGACGAGCGGCTCGTGGCAATGATGGACGAAGCGACGATCAGCCTGGATGTGGCCGACTACGACTTCGACCTGGAGAACGTCGCCCTGGCGATGGCGAAGGCGTTAGCCCGGGGCGTCCGCGTCCGCATGGTGACGGACACGGACACGCTCGAGGACCGGAATAATCAGGAGATTCAGCACGCCCTTCAGATCGTGCGTGAGGCAGGCATCGGCATCGTCGGCGACAACCGCCAGCCGATCATGCACCACAAGTTCGTCGTCAAGGACGGCGCCGAAGTGTGGACGGGCTCATGGAACTTCACCGACGGCGACACCTACCGGCTGAACAACAACAGCATCCGGATCAGGTCGCCTCAGCTCGCAGCCAACTTCAGCGCCGAGTTCGAGAAGATGTTCGTCAAGCACGAGTTCGGCCCGAGCAAGTCGCCTGGCGATCCCAACCCGACGATCACCGTTGGCGGCGCGACGATCGAGATGTACTTCTCGCCGCGGGACCGCCCCGCTCGCCCGCTAGCCGCCAGAATCCGCGCCGCGACGAAGAGCGTCCACTTTCTCGCCTTCTCGTTCACCCACGACGACCTCGGTCAGGCTGTGATGGAGCGGCAGAAAGCCGGCGTTGAAGTTGTGGGTGTGTTCGAGAAGACCGGCTCGGAGACCGCGGCCTCGGAGTATCCGAAGATGAAAGCAGCGGGGTTAGAGGTCTACCAGGACGGTAGCCCGTATGTGATGCACCACAAGGTCTTTGTGCTCGACGGGCGCACCACGGCGTTCGGCTCGTTCAACTTCTCATCCAACGCCGACCGTGACAACGACGAGAACTTGCTGATCGTCGACGACCCCGGTCTGGCCACCCAATTCGAGGCTGAGTTCCAACGGATGGTGGCGCTGGCGAAACAGCCTGCTCCAAGACGCGCGAGCACGCCGGACGCGCGTCCCAGGTAGCCCCCCGCGCCTGGACCAGGGAGGAAGCGCCGACCGGGACACCAGCCCCGCACGGCCGGACGGGATAGCTACCGCGACTCCTCCGCCCGCCG
>JADZDV010000449.1 GCA_020850915.1 Chloroflexota bacterium
CTCGGCTCGTGCCAGAAAGACCTCTCGAACATCTGTCTCGCTGCACGCGAGCGTGAAGGCCGCGGTGGCGGCATGCACGTTGCCGGAGCGCTCATAGAACTCGCCCTGGCGCATATGGAGGTAGGCCTTGTCGCTGCCGGGCAGCTTCAGCGCTTCGTTCAGTGCCTCCACCGCGCGAGCGTCGTTCGCCGCGGTGCGCTCGCCGTAGAGAAACGCCCAGAGCTTCCAATCCCCTGGATCTTCGAGGACGGCTTGCTCGAGGAGCGGTAGGTACGATGTCCGAGGCTTTGACAGGTCGGGAAGCTGACGGATCAGGAGGTCTTCGCACCAGCCGACATGCTCCGGGCCCTGGCAGACCAGCTTCTCATGCACCGGATGCACCCAGCGGTAACCGTGGCGCTGGTGGATTCGCTCGTGGAAATGCCTGGAGACGTCTGGCGCCTCGAGGCTTTCCCAGTTCCAATGAGTCTCGAAGCTGTGGTTGATCCGGGTGGGCCGGTGACCGTCCAGGTAGGTTCTGAGCTGCTGGATGAAGCCCGGCGCAAGGACCTCGTCGGCGTCCAGCGAGACGCAGTAGCTGACGTTCGAGCTGACAAGGCTCAAGGCCGCGTTGCGGGCATCGTCAAACCGCCAGGGTGCGATGGAGAGCTGAAAGAGTCGGATGCGGTCAACGCCCTTCAAGAGCTCCACAGTTCCGTCAGTCGAGCCGGTATCGCAAACCACAATGTCATCCGCCTCCAGCGCGGACTCGACGGCGCGGCGGATGAGTTTGACCTCATCCTTGCACACCATGTAGACGGCCACCGTCGGGTTTTCGACCATTACTCGCTCCAGAGCGGTGCTCGACCGGTTGTGGGCGCCCGGCCTTTGCGCGCATAGTCGCGGCATCCGTTATACTCGGCCGGGCCTGACAGTCTCTCCCCTACAGGGAGCAGGCCGTGCTCGGGGAGTTCGTGGTGCGCCGTACCGTCGAGGATCTTTCCAACCGATTCGGCATCGCCGGTGAGCTGCTGGCGTTCCTCTGGGAGCAGCGTCTCTGGTGGATGATGCCGATCGTCGTGGCGCTGCTCGTCGTGGCAGGCTTCGTTGCGCTGGCGTCGGCTACCGGTCTCGGGGCAATGATCTACACCGTCTTTTAGCCTGCCTGGCGCCGGAACGGGTCCGCGATGTTCTTTCACCTGATACTCGAGTACTGGTGGGCGGTGCTCATCGCTCTCGCGGTGTTCGCCGTTGTCTTCACGCTGTTCGTCACACGCGGCCAGCAGGAGGCCGGCGCTGGTGAGCGCGCCAAGCTCGCCTGGGCGCGCTGGCGCAGGATCTCGAACCACGCCGCCAACTTCCAGGCGCGCGTCATTCTAACGGTTTTCTACTTCACGTTCGTGGCGCCGTTCGGGCTGATGCTATCCCGGAAGGACACGCTCCGCGCTCGCCCCGGTGCACACGAGGGGTGGCTGCCCCGAACCACGCGTGACCGCACGCTGGCGGACGCGAGAAAGCAGTTCTAGCGCTTGAACATTCTTGGCATTAGCTGCTTCTACCATGACGCCGCGGCGGCGCTCCTCCAGGATGGTCTTCTCGTGGCAGCCGCGGAGGAAGAGCGGTTCAGCCGGCAGAAGCACGACTCACGTTTCCCGGAGCATGCCATTCGCTTCTGCCTGGAGAAGGGCGGCATCTCCGTTGGCGACGTGGACTACGTTGTCTTCTACGAGAAGCCGTTCCCGAAGTTCGAGCGGCTGATCAGCTCGCTCCTCTCGACCTGGCCGCGCTCGCTGAAGCCGTTCCGCGAGGCGATGATCGTCTGGATGACCGAGAAGCTGTGGATGAAGGACCTCATCCGCAAACAGACCGGCGTGACGCGCGACAAGATCCTGTTCGTCGAGCACCATCTCTAGCACGCGGCTTCCGCCTTCTTCTGCTCGCCGTTCGACGAGTCCGCTGTCATGACCGTGGACGGCGTTGGCGAATGGACCACCGCGACGCTCGGTCGGGCGACCGCGGACTGGGGTGACGGGGCGCGAAAGAACGAGATCGAGCTGTTTGGTGAAGCGCGGTTCCCGCACTCGCTCGGGTTGTTCTACTCCGGCTTCACCGCCTTTCTCGGCTTCGAGGTGAACGACGGCGAGTACAAGGTCATGGGCATGGCTCCCTACGGCAAGCCGAAATACGAGGATGAAGTCCGCAAGGTCATCAACGTCTATAAGGACGGCAGCTTCGCGCTGGACCTCTCGTACTTCAGCTTCCACTACTCCCTGACGGACACCTACTCGCGCAAGTTCCTGGATCTCTTTGGCGAGCCGCGCGACCCACGCGCCGAGTTCTTTGTCGAGAAGGACCAGCTCGGCTACACGGGTGACGATCGAGAGCTGGAGGCGAACCGACGCTACGCGGACCTGGCCGCCTCGGTGCAGCGTGTGACGGAAGAGACGCTGCTCGCGATGGCGCGTGAGCTCCACAGCCGGACCGGGTCGAAGCGGCTCGTGCTTGCTGGCGGCGTCGGCTACAACTCCATGGCGAACGGTCGGATCCTATCGGAGACGCCCTTCGAGGAGGTGTACGTCCAGCCCGCGGCGGGCGATTCCGGCGGTGCCATTGGCGCCGCCCTCTACGTCTACCATGCGCTGCTGGGCAAGCCTCGGAAGTTCGTCATGCAGCACGCATATTGGGGCTCATCGTACGGCGACGACCGAATCGAGCAGGCCTGTCGCGAGCGCGGTGTCGCGTTCGAGCGACTGGAAGACGACCGTCTGCTGGACATGGTGGCCGAGGCGCTGGCTGGCGGACAGGTTGTAGGGTGGTCGCAGGGGCGCTTTGAGTGGGGGCCCCGCGCCCTCGGAAACCGCTCGATCCTGGCGAACCCGACTCGCGACGAGATGAAGGAAGTGGTCAATACGAAGATCAAGTTTCGCGAGCCGTTCCGGCCGTTCGCACCGGCGATTCTGGCTGAGGCGGCGCCGGACTACTTCAAGATGCCGCCAACTATGAACGGACACCAGCCGGACCCGCTGAAGTTCATGCTGGCGGTCCTGCCGATCCTTCAGGATAAGCAGGAGCGGATTCCCGCCTGCTCTCACATGGGCACGGGTCGGCTCCAGACCGTGGAGGAGCAGGCAAACCCGCGCTACTACGGCTTGATCCGGCGGTTCGGGGAGTTGACCGGAGTCCCGGTGCTGATGAACACGAGCTTCAACCTGCGCGGCGAGCCGATCGTGACCACTCCGGAGAACGCCCTGAGCACCTTCTTCAACTCGGGGCTCGACCTGCTGGTTATGGACAACCACCTGGTTCGGAAAAAGTAGCCGCGGGGGCGGAACGTCGCGAAAAGAACACGGGCCTGCCGGCCAGGGCAGGCCCGTCGTTCGTCGTGAGTCGTTCGCGGTCAGGCGATCAGGAGGCCGGCCTCGTGTCGAGCGGCGACGTATTCGGCGTCGTCCAGCCACTCGGTACGGGGCTCCGTCTGGCGCCAGTGGATGAAGTCCGGCCGCCCCTCCGCGATGTTCCAGTCAAGCCAGAAGAAGAAGATCCGGCCGTTCTGATCGACGACATATCCCGTCGCCGAGTCCGACCCGTCGGGCAGAGACCTGGGCTCGACCGTCACCCTGAACAGCCCGTGGCGCGTGACCCCGTGTGCGCACAGCAGGTCGCCGATCATGTCGGCGCCTCGCGCGGTAGTAGCCGCGGGACCGTGAATTCTCACCAGAAGACCTCCGTCATTGGTTGGACGCGTTACTGGCTGCCCGCATCCCAGACCGGGGCCACGACTCTGTGGCACCGTCCACACTGTTTATACCCCATTCGGTAGGCTGCTGACTAGGTGCAGCGGGACCGAATTTTTCTTGACGGGACGGTCCCGTCCCTCCTCATAACTGAAACGGCTCCCCGCGAGCCTGGTTGCTGGACGATCCGAGTGGTCTGTTGCCAGCAGGGCACGGCGCCGGCTGTTACTCCTTGGTCTCGACGTCCAGGAGACGGTAGACACGAACGGTGGGACCGGTCCGCTCGTAGTCCGGCAGGTCCCAGAAGGGCGTCATCAGGTCGTCGAGCCGGAACGGGACGGCTGCGCCGTCGCGGCCAGGACCGAACTCAGCCAGGAGATCGGCGCGCTGGTCCAGGCTTCGGTGGAGCCGCTCGTAGCGGAGCGTGGTGTCTGGCTTGAGGCTTCGGTCGACCAGCCAGCGCTCGTAGGCGAAGCTGCTCGTCACGAGGTACTGAATGCCGCGGTTGGCGAAAGAGCGCGCGGTGTCCGCCTCCGGATCGCCGTCGAAGCGGAGGAAGCGCAGCTCCTTCACGTTCTCTCCGTAGGTCCGCTGGCGCGTGGCGAGGTCGAACAGCGAGTAGTCCTCCATCTTGACGCGGCTACGCTGGGGTAGATTGTCCTGGACCCAGGCGTTCGCCTGGATCCGGGTGTCCTCCTGGACGAGCATGCGCGCCTGGAGCAAGTCGTTCCAGAGGGACTGGGAGACGGCCAGCAGCAGCAATCCGGCAAACGCCAGGCGAGCTCGAATGGCGGGGCGGACCGAGCGCGCAGCCACGACGAGCGCCAGGCCGGCGAAGGGACAGAGCGTCGGCAACAGCGGGATGGTGAAACGCGGGAAGAACAGCAGCTTTGGCATCAGAAAGGCGAGGTAGGCCGCCGGAAAGGCGAGGAGCACCAGAGCAGCCCCTCGCGCCGTCGACCGCCGGAGCGCAAGCGCCACACCAAGCCCGGCCAGGGCGAGGGCCGGAGCGCCAAAGCCCTGCAGCAGGCTGGTGAGGTAGAGCAGCGGCGTGGCCTCCAACGGCTGCCCCAGCCAGCGGCTGTTGCCAAAACCGTACTGGACGAGAAAGTCGCGTTGGAATCGAGGCCAGTCAAGAATGGTGAACGGAGTGCCGGCGAGATAGCCCACGAGGCTGGCGCACCCTGCCGCGACGAGCAGGGAGACCGGTCGCGGGCGGAGTGAGGCGCGCAGGACGTACCGGCAACTGGCGACATGCGCCGCGACGATCGAAACGAAGAAGAATCCCATGTTGTACTTGGTGGAGGCGGCCAGGCCGCCGAGCAGGCCGGCGGCAACGTAGGCGCGCCACGTGGCGTGGCGGATGAGCGAGACGGCCGCCAGCAGCGAGCCCGCCAGAAAGGCCGTCGCGGTGACGTCGTTCACACCGTAGTGCGAGTCTCGGACGTGGAGAAACGACAGGGCCATCAGGAGGGCTGAGGCGATGCCCGTGAGCTCGCTCCAGGGGGCCGGAGACGTATCGTGCCGCGGACCGGTTCCGCGGCGCCAGGCGTCATACAGGGCCCGGCCCAGGCTGTAGGCCAGCCAGACGGTGACCGTGCCGGACACGGCCGAGATAGTCCGCGCCAGCAGATACGGACCGCCGAGCTCCGGAGAGGTCAGCCAGGGGGCCAGCGGTCCGAGGTGGCGGCCCACGAACAAGCCGGCCACGATGAGATACGTCAGGAGACTCGGGTTCTTGAAGTACTTGGGGTCGAGATCGCCGAACTTGAGGATGTCCAGCGCCTGATCGACGTAGAAGATCTCGTCGGGGTGGAACGCCCAGGGCAGGCCCCAGCGCAGCCCCCAGAGGCGAAGTCCAAGGGCGAGGGCAAGAATCGCGGCCAGAGCGATTGGGATCCAGACGGAACGTCGTTTCACAGGCGGAACGGCAGCTTCAGGCCAGGCTGGCGATCCGTAACCCCGGCTTGTCACCAGGCGCCGAAGCGATCTCGAACTGCGCGTGCCGATTCTCGAACCGGCCCGGTCGTACGTCACGCTCGAAGACCTGCCCGAAGTGAAACGAGACAGCGTGGCGAAAGGCCTCGCTCTCGACGCGCTGGCCGGTGAGCCGCTCGAGCGACGTCACGCCGCGATCGGCCAGGCCGCACGGGTCGATCAGATCGAAGTGGCGCAGATCTGGGTGGAGGTTGACCGCGAAGCCATGCATCGTCACCCCGCGCGAGACGCCCACGCCGATCGCGGCGAGCTTGCCCTGTGGCGTCCAGACGCCGCGATGCGCCGCATCTCGCAGAGTCACGAGGCCGTGCTCGCGCAGGGCACGCATGATGGTCTCTTCGAGCCCGGTGACATAACCCGGCGCGTCGCCGGCCAACTTGCGCAGATCCACGATCGGATAGCCGATGAGCTGCCCCGGACCGTGGTAGGTTGCGAGGCCGCCGCGATTGACCGAGACGACCTGGATTTCGAGCGCATCGAGCACCTGCTCGTCAGCCAGGACGTCTGCGCGGGTGCCGCGACGCCCCAGAGTGATGACCGGCGGGTGCTCCAGGAGCAGGAGCTGGTCGGGCAGACGCTCGGCAGCGCGTAGCTCCGCCAGTTGGCGCTGGAGGGCCCAGGCCTGGAGGTAGGGCACCGTCCCGAGCCAGCTCACCTCCAGCACTGGCGGCTGGCTCATCCCCGTCTGGCGCGCTCGCGCGGCTTCGGAAGGTGGATCGACCGACCGGTGGCGGCCAGGCAGGCCTCCATCACGGACTCGGCCAGCGTCGGGTGGGCGTGGATCGCGGTGGCGATGTCCTCGAGGGTCGCTTCCAGACGCAGCGCCAGGACGCTTTCGGGAATCAGTTCGGATGCCTCCGAGCCGATGATGTGGGCGCCGAGCAGCTCACCGTACTTTGCCTCGGCGACGACTTTGACCATGCCCTCCGTCTCGCCGCCGACCATCGCACGGCCGCTGGCCGCGAAGGGGAAGCGGCCAACCTGCACCTCGTACCCTGCCTCGATCGCCTGTTTCTCGGTCAGGCCAACCGACGCGACTTCCGGGTGGGTGTAGGTACAGCCGGGCACGGCCTTGTAGTCCATCGTCCTCGCTTCTCCGGCGGCGTTCTCGGTGGCGACGATGCCCTGGTGCGACGCTACGTGCGCCAGGAGCTTCTTACCGGTCACGTCCCCGATCGCGAAGACGCCGGGCAGGTTCGTCCGCATCGCGTCGTCCACCATGACCCAGCCTCGCTCTAGCTTCACGCCAGCCTCTTCGAGCCCGAGCCCGTCGGTAACTGGCCTGCGACCGACGCCGATCAGCACCACGTCCACTTCGACCTGCTCGCTCTGGCCGTCCGCGCCGACCACCGTGCACAGACGAGCGCCGCTCGCCGACGCCTCGATGCGCTCAACTTTCGCGCTGGTCCGCACGGTGATGCCTCGCCGGGAAAAGACGCGGCCAAGCAGTTTGCCGATCTCTTCGTCCTCGACCGGGACGAGCGTTGGGAGCATCTCGACCAGGGTCATCTCCGTACCGAGACTGTGGAAGATGTTGGCCCACTCGGCTCCAACGGCGCCGCCGCCGATCACCAGCATGCGCCGCGGGATCTCTGCCAGGGCGAGCGCGCCGTCGCTGTCGATCACGCCCTCCCCGTCTGCCCCGGGGATCGGCAGGCTGGCCGGCCTGGAGCCTGTGGCGATGACGACGTTCCGGGCCTGGATGTCGATCGGCTCGCCGCCGCGGACGCGGACGCGGACGCGGCCAGGGCCCGCCAGTTGGGCGCTGCCGTGGATGATCTCGACCGCCTGGCTCTGAAGGAGCGACCCGACTCCGTTCGTGAGGTTCTTCACCACGCGATCGCGGCGCTTGATCACCTGCTGGTAGTCCACCCGGACGTTGTCCGCGAGGATGCCCAGCTCCTCGGACCTCTTCAGCAAGTCGAAGACGTTGGCACTGCGGAGCATCGCCTTGGTCGGGATACAGCCTCGGTTGAGGCACACGCCGCCGATGGCGTCCCGCTCGACGATCGCCGTCCTCAGTCCAAGCTGCCCTGCCCGAATCGCGGCGACGTATCCGCCGGGCCCCGAGCCGATCACACAGAGATCGACCTCGCGCTCGCTCAAAGCAGCGCCTCCACTTGGTCTGCCTGGTCTGGTCCAAGTGTAGCAGGGGAGGAGGAGCCGCCGGAAAATCGCGCTCGCCGGTTACAGCTCTGCCACCACTTCGCCCATCCGCTCGACGTGATAGCCGCCGAGTGCGAGGACCTCGCCTCGGAAGTCCTGGCTCCGAACGATATCGAGCAGCGGCCGCAGCAACTCACTCTCGTAGTGCTCACGGGGGACCACCAGCTCGTACTGCTCCTCGAGCAGTGGCACGAACTCCAGTCCGAGCGCGCGCGCGGCCGCCAGGATCCCGAGTCCGACGTCAGCCACGCCGCCCGCCACTGCCGCGGCGACGGCGAGGTGGGTGTACTCCTCGCGCTCATACCCCTGGATGCTGGCGGGGTCGGCGCCCCGCCGTTGCAGCTCGTAGTCTAGCAACACCCGGGTACCAGAGCCCTTCTGGCGATTCACGAAGCGGAGCCTGCCGCCGAGCAGATCGTCGAGACTACCGACACCGCGAGGATTGCCAGGCGGGACGATCAGCCCCTGGTCTCGCCCGACCAGGCGCACGACGACGACCGGACGACCAGGCAGGTGGCGACGGACGTAGGACAGGTTGTACTCTCCAGTCGTATCGTCCAGCAGGTGGGAGCCGGCGAGATGGGCCTCGTTGCGCTGGAGGGCGATCAGTCCGCCAAGACTGCCGACGTTGCTCGAGGCGAGACTGAAGCCGGGCTTCACCGTCGCCAGCCGGCTGGAGAGCAAGTCCAGCGTCAGATCGTGGCTGCCAATGGCGACGATGGTCCGCTCGACCTCCTCGCGGCGCCGGAGGAGCTCAACGTCCACTTCGGCGCCGGCGTGCAATCCTTCCGACAGGCGTGGGATCGTCAGGATGCCGTCCGCGCGGACGAGCGACATGATGACGCCGGCTCCCCGCGACAGGGGCGTGGCGATCAGCCTGTCGCCGACTCGGCCAAGCTTCACCCGCACAAACTCGTCCTCGCCGATCGGAGAGAGCACTTTACGGCTCACGACGGCCTGCACCCGCGGCCGTTCTGGCAGAGCGAGGCCCAGCAGTCGGCAGACCAGCGGCCGGACGAAGAGGTCGTTCGTCAGCACCGCCGAGACTGGATAGCCAGGAATGCCGATCACCGGCTTGCCGCGGGCGAGGCCGAGGATAACCGGGTGGCCCGGACGGATCGCGACGCCGTGCACGAGCAGCTCACCGAGCGCTTGCACGACCTGGGAGGTGAAGTCCTCTGACCCGGCAGACGAGCCAGCGTTGACCACAATGACGTCGTGGCTCTCGAGCGCGGTCTCCACGCGGGACTTGAGCAGGTCAAAGTCGTCTCGCGTGATCGGCTGGCGGTCGGGCGCGGCGCCCCACTCAGTAAGCTGTGCGCAGAGCATTCGCGAGTTGAACTCCACGATGTCGCCGGGCTTCAACGGCGTCCCTGGTTCTACCAGCTCGCTGCCAGTTGCAAGAACCGCGATGCGGGGCCGTCGCCGGACAGCCACCTCGCTCAGGCCAGCGGCGACGACCGCGCCGAGGTCCACCGGTGTCAGGAGGTGGCCCTCTGGGACGACCAGCTCCGTTGCCACGATGTCCTCTCCCATGGCGCGAACGTGCTGCCATGGCGCAACCGGAGCCATGATCTCCAGTGTGGCATCGTCGATCGTCTGGACGTGCTCCACCATGATGACGGCGTTAGCGTCCGGCGGGAGCGGATCGCCAGTGTCTACCCAGGTTGCCTGCATGCCGACCGTCAGCCGGAGCGGGTTCGTCTCGGACGCGCCAACGGTCTCCTCGGCCCGAACGGCGATGCCGTCCATCGCGGCGCCGTGGTAGTGTGGGGATGAGATCCGTGCCCAGACCGGACCCGCCGTCACACGGCCAAGCGCCTCGTCGACCGGAAGCGTCTCGGCGCTGAGTCGACCAACGGATGCCCGATCGAGCGCCGCTTCGAAGCGACGTCGCGCCTCCTCGAGTGGGATGTCCTCCAGGTACATCTTGCGCGGCATCAGAACAACCTCACCTCGACGATGTGGCCAGCCGACAAGCCGCCGATGTCGAGGTCGATCTTCACCAGGCCGTCCGCTCGAATCAACGTATAGATCAGGTTGGACTTGCCGAAGAGCGGCTCCGCCCACCGCGCGCCGTCACGCTCGATGAGCCGGACCTGGAAGTAGTCTTCGCGGCCGGGCGCCGAGGCGACGTTCTTCGTCAGTCGCGCCGTCACGGTGGACCGGGGGGGTGGCACCTGGCAGCCGGACATCTCGAACAGAGCCGGCCAGACGAACAGGTCGAAGGTCACCATGCAGGAGACCGGATTGCCCGGCAATCCGAAGACCGGCTTCCCTTGCGCGGCGGCCAGAATTGTCGGCTTGCCCGGTTTGAGCGAGACGCCGTGGACCAGGACGCCCGGCTCGCCCAGCGCCTGGATCGCCTGAGCGGTCAGGTCACGCGTTGAGACCGACGAGCCAGCCGAGATGATTACGACGTCGGCGGACTCGATGGCGCGCCGGGCCACGGACTCCAGGACCTCGTAGACATCCGGGACGATGCCGAAAAGCAGCGGCTGGTGACCGGCTCGCCGGACAAGGCTTCCCAGGGTGTATGAGTTGATGTCCCGAACCTGTCCCGGGCCCGGCTCCTGGTCGGGCGGGACGATCTCGTCGCCGCTCCCCAGGATCGCCACCCGCAGCCGCGACGCCACCCGCACGGTCACGATGCCGAGCGCCAGCAGGCCGCCGATGTCCTGCGGGCGGACCAGGTGTCCTGCCTCCAGAAGGAGGTCCCCCGTGCGCACGTCCTCGCCCGGCTGAATGACGTTCTCGCCTGGTGCCACGGGACGGACCACTTCGATGGTGTCCGCGTCGACCGGCTGGGTCTGCTCCACCATCACCACGGCGTCCGCGCCTGGCGGCAGCATGCCGCCGGTGGCAATCACGGCGCACTGGCCGATGGCGACGCGCACCTCGGCCTGGCGGCCCATGAGCACCTCGCCGACGATGCTCAGGTAGGCGGGCAGACCTTCGCTGGCGCCGTACGTATCGGCAGCCCGGACCGCGTAGCCGTCCATGGTGGATCGAGCGAACGAGGGCAGCTCGGCGGGCGCGTGGAGCGTGCTCGCCAGCACCCGACCCAGCGCCTGGTCGGTGGGCACCAGTTCGGCATCCTGACCGACCGGCAGATAAGGACGCAACCTGGCGTAAGCATCTGGCGGCGTCAGGACGTTGAACAGCTCTTTCGCACGGGTCTGCACGGTGGTTCGCTCGCGCTCCCTGATGTCCGTGACTCCGTCGCCGCTCAGTGGGACGACCTTATCGCTTTCCTCGTCTCCCGCCGGGATCGTAGCATGCACTCGGCACGAGCAATCTCACCCCGGCCCGCTCCGGCCTGGGAGCGGGCCCACCCGAAAGGCCTTGACGTGACGAACGATCCATGCTGGTCGGCAGCGACCTGTGCGCCGGCCATTGCTGTCTGGCGCGGCGCGGTTCTGGAGTCTGTCCACTACGGAGCAATCGCCGTGGCCGATGCAGACGGCAGACTGGTTGCTTGCCTTGGGGACCCCACACTCCGGATGTACCTGCGCTCTTCGGCCAAGCCGTTCCAATTGATGGCGTTCGTCGAGCGCGGTGGTGTCCAGCGGTTTGGCTTGACGGACGGTATGCTGGCCGTGCTGAGCGCCTCGCACGGCGCGGAGCAGTTCCACACAGAGATGGTCCAGACCGTCCTCGACCGGATCGGCTGCACTCCTGACGATCTGCAGTGTGGGCCGCACCTGCCGATGGACGCGGCGTCGGCAAAGGCGATGCTCGCGACCGGGTTGACGCCGACGACTCTCCACTCCAACTGCTCGGGGAAGCACACCGGCATGCTCGCGCTCGCCAGGCTGATCGACGCGCCGCTCGAGGGCTACCTCGACCCGGACCACGCCGTGCAGCGCTTGATCCGGGACCGCGTGGCCGCGTTCTTCGGCGTGGAGGAGGCCGACCTCATCTGGGGCGTGGATGGTTGTGGCGCACCCGCCTTCACGGCGCCGATGTGGGTCACGGCGCAGGCGTACGCGCGGCTCGTGGAGCCGCCGGACGAGCTGGGTACCCTGGCAGTCGCGGCGCGCCAGATCATCAGCGCGATCCGGCATCATCCGGAGATGATCGCGGCCAGCACCGGCCGACTGGACACCGAGCTCATGCGTCTCGATCCACGCTTCATCACGAAGAGCGGTGCGGATGGGGTCTTCTGCGTCGGCATACCCGCGGCGCTGGCTGGTGGTCGCCCGCTCGGAGTGATGGTGAAGATTAGCGATGGAGACGGCCAGACGCGTGCGCGCATTCCCGCGGTCATCGAGGCGCTCAGGCAGCTCGGAGCGCTGGACCGGAGCTTGTACGACGAACTGGAGCGTCGGTTCCCACGAGATCTCAAGAATGACGCGGGACGTGTCGTAGGACGGGTTGCGCCGTGCTTCGAGCTGCAACGGGTCGCTAACTGACGCGCAGACGGCCGGGAATGGATCTTGCGCCGGTGACTTCCAGCTCACGGTCCGGGGGAAGTTTGGAGGGAGTCGAGGAGACGCTGTCCATCCTTGTCGTTGAGGATGACCAGCCAACGGCTGAACTGCTGCGCATCGTCTTCAACGACGTGCCAGGTTGGGGCGCCACCGTGGTGCACGAGCCTATCGGAGCTCAGGAAGTGTTCCGACACGTCCGGCTTGACGTGCTCGTCCTCGACGTGAACCTGCCCGGGATGAGCGGCCTCGAACTGCTGGCAACCCTCCGACAGGATCCGCGTTGGCGCGAGTCGCCGGTGATCCTGATCTCTGCCGCACACAATCAGGCCGGCATCCTCGACGCGGTCGAGTGCGGGCAGGCAGCGCGGTTCGTCCCCAAGCCATTCGACATTTGCGACCTTCTGGACGCGGTCACGTCCGAGGTCGCTCGGGCGCGGCGCACCCAGCCATGCGCCTCGTGATCGCGTTCCACCTCGTCGCGCGCCCTTGATCCCCCGGTCAAGCGATCGCCGCGGTTGGCGGAAGGGCCGGTCGACACACCCCAGGAGGTCGGGCAGGCAGAACGGCATCGACACGACCGCGGTCGCGTGGCGGTCGCCGGCTCCCGCGGCGCAGGTTGTGGACGGCGATCCTGCTCTCGGCGGTCTACCAGCCTCAACGAGGGGCCGAAGCGCTTCGAGCAACCGCGGTAGTGCCAGAACCATTCCAGTTGAGCCCGGCGCCGTCGCCGGCGGCTGGCCTCGCCGATCAGAGCAGGTCGAGGGAGCAGCGGCGCCATCCGGCCCATGGTCGGTCTGAAGCCAACCTGGTATCGTCTAACGGTCGCTGTCCGCGGCGGCTGAATCCTGGCCGGCCAGCGTCCGGGGCGCCGGAGTCGTCAAGCACCGTGCCTTCCTCCAGCGCTGCTCCCCTGGCGCTCGGCCGTGGGGAGCGTCGAGTGATCAGTCCGGTTGTCGAGGAGTACCTTCAGACACTCCACTTCATGCTGCGGGACGGGCAGCAAACGATCGCCGCGCGCCTGGCCAAGCGGCTCGGTCTGAGCGCTCCAACCGTCACGGTGACGCTGCGTCGAATGGCGCGTGATGGGCTTGTCACATTCGGTGCGCATCGTGAGATCCTGTTGACGGAGAGTGGTCGTGAGGCGGCCGAAACCAGCGTGCGCCGACACGCCCTCGTCGAGCGGCTGCTGACCGACTTCCTCCAGATGCCGTGGGACGAGGCTCACGAGGAGTCCCACGGCATCGAGCACGCAGTCACCCCGAAGGTGGAGCGCCAGCTCCTAATTGCGCTGAACAATCCCACGACATGTCCACACGGCAACCCGATCCCTGGCCTGGGCAGTCTGCACCCGGGAGAGTTCCCGTTGGACCAGGTGCGCGCCGGCGAGGAGGTGGTGCTGGAGCGGATCACCGAAGAGGCGGAAGTGAGCGCGGAGCTCATGCACCATCTGCAGACCCACGGTCTGGCGCCTGGCGCTCGATTGAGGGTCGCGCGCGTCGAGGCGTTCAACAGCCTGCTGGTGGTTGACGGACCGGCCGGCGAGGCGATTCTGGGGCTGGACGCGGCGGCCAAGCTGCGGGCGCGGCGCCCCTGATGCGTGACAACCGCTGGCCGGGCGTTCGTTGCCCCTGGCGGCATCGAGTTGCGCTCGCCCCTCCCCAGCAGTGCCACCTCGGACGACGGACTCCTCGTGTCCTGCTGCTCGCCTGTCGTGGACAGCGGCTGGATCGCGACTTGAAGCGTCCGAGAGCTCGGTCGGAGGAGGCCGTTGCCAGGCCACCAGGCGGGCTATCATTGGAAAAGCCGGCGAACTCGCGACGGTACGCGAATTCGGGAGGAGCAAGGCATGGCGATTGAATCGGTCAACCCAGCGACTGATGAGGTCCTGAAGACGTTCGACCCGTACTCCGCGCGGCAGGTTGATGAGGCGCTGGGGCAGGCTCACGCCGCCTTCAAGGAGTGGCGCGAGACGAGCTTCGCCCAGCGCGCTGAACTGGTGCTGCGGGCGGCAGCGGTCCTGCGACAGAACAAGGAGCGTTTTGGCGAACTGATCGTTCTGGAGATGGGCAAGCCGATCGTCGAGGCGGTGGCCGAAATCGAGAAGTGCGCCTGGAACTGTGAGTTCTACGCGGAAAACGCGCAACGCTTCCTGACGGACGAGCACATTCCGTCAACCGGCCTGGACAGCTATGTGGCCTACGAGCCGCTCGGCGTTGTACTGGCTGTCATGCCATGGAACTACCCGTTCTGGCAGGTCATCCGTTTCGCCGCGCCGGCGCTCATGGCGGGCAACGGCGCCGTCCTGAAGCATGCTTCGAACGTACCGCAGTGCGCGCTGGCGGTCGAGGAAGTGTTCCGTGATGCTGGGTTCCCGCGAGGGCTGTTCCGGACGGTGCTGGTGCCGGGGAGCGGCGTAGAGCCGATCATCGCCGACCGCCGCATTCGGGCGGTGACGCTGACCGGTAGCGATCTCGCCGGCGAGCAGGTGGCCGCCGCGGCCGGCAGGCACCTCAAGAAGACGGTCATGGAGCTGGGCGGGTCCGACCCGTTCATCGTTCTGGCGGACGCCGACTTGCGCTCCTCGGCGGAGACGGCCGCGCGGGCGCGCTTCCAGAACAGCGGTCAGAGCTGCATCGCGGCGAAGCGGTTCATCGTCGAGGAGTCGGTGGTGAACGAATGGGAAGAGCTGTTCAAGGCGGCTGTCGCCGCGATGAAGGTTGGCGATGGCATGGACCCGAGCACCCGCATCGGTCCGCTCGCCCGAGCGGACCTGGTGGACGCGCTTGAGCGCCAAGTTGTCGAATCCGTCGCCGCGGGTGCGAAGGTGGTGCTTGGCGGCAAGCGAATGAATCGGCGGGGCTACTTTTTCGAGCCAACCATCCTCTCCGGCGTCACAGACGAGATGGTCGCATTCCGCGAGGAGACGTTTGGCCCGGTGGCGCCGGTGATCCGGGCGAAGAGCGCGGAGCACGCTGTCGAGATGGCAAACGACTCGGACTTCGGACTCGGGGGAGCCATCTGGACGGGTGACCTGGACAAGGGTCAGACGCTGGCTCGGCGGGTAGAGTCTGGCGCGGTGTTTGTCAACGGCATGACCGCCTCGGACCCGCGCCTGCCGTTCGGCGGCGTCAAGCGGAGCGGCTATGGACGCGAGCTGTCCGCCGTCGGGATTCGGGAGTTCGTGAACATTCAGACGATCTGGGTTGGTGCCGCGGTGGCTGCCCCGGTGGCTGCCCCGGTGGCCGCCACGGCCGCGGCCGCCGTCGCCTCTGAGTGAGATAGCAGAGCGGATGGCCCGACCGGGCTGTGTCGGGCCATGCTCCCCGGGCGTCCTTGATTCTCCGAATTGTGCGTTTGATGTCTCAGACCGCGCAATTGTGCGTGGCATTCGGCACGCGGCCCGTTCGGAGATCGAGAGGCTGTCTTTCGCGGCGGTGGGATGCGCGCGGGCGGATGGCTTCGCCGAGGCGCGGCGCCAGGTCAGGAGCGATCGGTGAGATTCAGCACACGGAGCCTCCCACGAGACGCCTTGCGCCCGCGCCCGCCCGGTCCGGAAGAGCCGCGCGGTTCAGGCGAACGCCAGCGTGGACGGCCTGTGCTCCACTCGCGGTGGTCGCTGGTCATCCTGATCATGCTCATCTCCATCAACTGGATCATGCGGCCGATTCTCTGGCCGGACCAGAAGCCCCGGGTGGTCGTTCCGTACACCGTGTTCCGGGAGCAGGTAGACGTCGGCAACGTTGTGGAGATCACGACCCGCGGCGATTCCATCCAGGGCACGTTGAAGCGCGCGCTGACGTACGCGCCCGCCGGCGAGCGACCGCTCACCTCCAACGAGTTTGAGACACGCGTCCCGTCGTTCGCCGATTCGGGGCTCGAGTCCCAGCTCCGGGCGCGTCAGGTGGTGATCAACGCCCGCTCTCTGGACGAAGGACGGTCGTGGTGGATGACGATTCTGCTCAGCTTTGGCCCAGCGCTGCTGTTCTTCGGGATGATCGTCTGGATGATGGGCAAGGCCGGTCGCGGCGCCGGCGGCCTCTTCAGCCTTGGCCGGAGCCGGGCGAGGCGTTACAACGCCGGCCAGCATCCGAGGATCACGTTCCAGGACGTCGCGGGCATCGAGGAGGCTGAAGCGGAGCTGGCGGAGATCGTCGATTTCCTGCGGCATCCGGAGAAATACCAGCGGCTTGGCGGCAGTATTCCGAAAGGAGTCCTGCTCGTCGGCCCGCCGGGCACTGGCAAGACGCTGCTGGCCCGGGCGGTGGCCGGAGAGGCGGGTGTCCCGTTCTTCAGCCTGAGCGGTTCCGAGTTCATCGAGATGGTGGTCGGCGTGGGAGCGGCGCGCGTCCGTGACCTGTTCGCGCAGGCTAAACGCGAGGCGCCCGCGATCATCTTCGTGGACGAGCTTGACGCCATCGGCCGCCGCCGCGGCGGCGTGGCTACGATTGGCGGGCACGAAGAGCGGGAGCAGACCCTGAACCAGCTCCTGGTGGAGATGGACGGCTTTGACGCGCGACAGGCGGTGATCGTGTTGGCCGCGACGAACCGGTCGGACGTGCTCGACCCGGCTCTGCTGCGTCCCGGTCGCTTCGATCGTCGGGTGGTCGTGCAGCGACCGGACCGCGCCGGGCGCGAGGCAATCCTGAACGTACACACACGTGGCGTGCCGCTGGCGAGCGACGTTCGGCTCGTGGACGTCGCGGCCAGCACTCCCGGCCTGGTGGGCGCCGACCTCAGAAACCTGGTCAATGAGGCGGCGCTGCTTGCCGCCAGGCGCGAGCAGAACGTCGTGCGCGCCCGCGATTTCTCGGACGCGCTGGATCGCATCGTTCTGGGCGCGGCGCGGCCGCTCGTCATGCGCGAGGAGGACCGTTGCCGCACGGCGTACCATGAGGCTGGCCACGCTCTGGTCGGGCTGCTCTGTCCCGAGGCGGACCCGGTCCGCAAGATCACCATCGTGCCCCGGGGCCAGGCGCTCGGCGCAACGTTCCAGCAGGCTGAAGACGACCGGTACAGCTACAGCGAGCCGTACTTGCGAGCGCGCATCGCGGGAGCGATGGGCGGTCGCGCGGCCGAGCACATCGTCTTTGACGTTGTGACCACAGGCTGCGAGAACGACCTTCTGCAGGCGACGCAGCTTGCCAGGCGGATGGTGACCCGCTGGGGCATGAGCCGGGAAGTCGGGCCGGTCGCCCTGGTCCAGGAGGACGCTGGGGACTTCCTTGGCTCTGGCGAGACCAGTCGTCCGCGCGAGCTGAGTGAAACGCTGGCCGCGCAGGTGGACGAGGAAGTCCGCCGTTTGCTGGACGAGGGGTACCAGCGCGCGCTCGAGCTGCTGTCCGCCGAGCGATCAAAGCTGGAATCACTGGCCGCGGCGCTGCTGGAGCGGGAGTCTCTGGACGAGGAGGATGTGCGGCACGTCGTCGGCTTCCCCCCAAAGCGAGGAGCCGAGGCGTCTGAAGAGGACGGTCTGAGCGAGCTTGCACCGTCCTCCTCCGTTGAGGCGCGTCGCAATGGCGGAACGGCAATCCACAGGCGCGAGATGGCACCGGATGGCGGAAGAGCCCCGGGGATGAGCCCCGAGGAGTGAATTGGCGCGGGCTGTCTCAGCGCGGGCTAACGATGCCGGCCTTTTCCAGAACGGCGCCTTCCACGTAGATCGGTACATGGGAGCGCATCGCCAGGGCGATCGCGTCGCTTGGCGCGGCGTCGACCTCTACCTGGCGGTTCTCCGTCGTCATGACGATCTTGGCGTAGAACGTCTGGTCGTTGACGTTGTTGACGACCACGTGCTGGACCCGGGCACCGAGGCTGTCCACGATGGA
>JADZDV010000450.1 GCA_020850915.1 Chloroflexota bacterium
CGACTCGTTGAGTGTGAAGCTCTCGGGATCGATGAACGAGACATAGGTCGCGTACAGGGCGCCTGCCACGGCAGCCAGGGCTCCTGCCACGACGAGGACCGTCACCTTGAAGGCCGTGACGTTCTTCCCGCACGCGATGGTAGCGATCTCGTCCTCCCGCAGCGCTCTCAAGACTCGGCCGAAGCCAGAGTGGCTCAGCCGCCAGACGATCAGGCAGCAGATTGCCGCGACGACGTACACAAATACAAGCAGTTCGGTGGAGGTGGAGAGCGTGAAACCAAGCAGCTCAGGCTTGGGGATTCGGGGCAGCCCCATTGGTCCGCGTGTGACTTCCCTCCAATTCAGAAAGATGCTGTAGCCGATCACCTGCAGACCGAACGAGGCGACGAGCAGGTAATCCTCGGTCAGTCTCAGCGAGGGCGCGGCGAGGAGCAAGGCAGCAAGGGCGCTGACCACCACGGCCAGCAGCAGGGCGACCGGGAAGCTGACACCGAGGTGGAGGAGCGCCAGCGCCGCGGTGTAGGCGCCGATGCCATAGAACACGGCGTGGGCGACTGAGAGCAGGCCCGCGTAGCCGAACAGCAGGTTGTAGGAGGTGGTGAGAATCCCATAGATGCCGATGATGGTGGCCAGGAAGATGAAATACTCCATCGTCTAGACCTCCACCTTGCGCAGCCGGCCGCCGAAGACGCCGCTCGGTCGCACGAGCAGAAAGACGATGAGCAGCAGGAAGGAGATCGAGGACAGCCATTCGCTGCCGAGGTGGAGCGCGCCCAGGTTCTCGGCCAGCCCGAGCATCCAGCCGGCGACCGCGGCGGCCGGGATCGCGCCCACTCCGCCGACGAAGACGGCAATGGCACCCGACAGCAGTGCTGGCATGCCCATGTCCGGACTCGCACCGCGGTCAAGCGTGACGATGAAGGAGGCCGGCACGACCAGGACGGAGCCGATAGCGTAGGTCAAGAGATGCACACGATCGAGATCGATACCGATGACCACGGCCATACTGGGGTTGTCGACCACGGCCCGAATGGCTGTGCCGAGGCGGGTGCGGAAGAGGAAGAGGACGACCACCGCGAGCGCCGCGATCCCGGCCACCAGTGTGCCGATCTTCAGCCATGTGGTGGTCACGGGCCCCAGAGGCAGGGGCTGGAAGAACGTCTGGGTGAGTGGGCGCGGTTCGGCGCTGAAGACCAGGACAAACGAGTTCTGGACGATGATGAACACGCCGAGCGATGCGATCATGGCGACCAGGGGCGGCGACTTGTGCCGCCTGAGCGGCCGGTAGATGAGGACCTCGCAGGCCATGCCCATCGCCGCCGCCACGGCCGCGGCGACACCTAGCGCCACGAGGAGCGGTAGCTCCAGGCGGACGACAGCGACGTACAGCGCATACCCGGCGCTGGCAAACGCCGCGCCGTGGGCGAAATGGAAGATGCGCGTCGTCCAGTAGATCAGCCCGAAGCTCAGACCGTAGATCGCGTACAGTGAGCCGACCACCAGGCCGTTAAGCGTGAATTGGAGGAACAGTTCCAATCGTTCTCCCGGAACGTCGTCGCGAGATGGGCCGCGCTAGAGCACGGGCCAGCGCGGCCCGACCTTCTTCCCCTGCTGCGCGAGCTGGCGCAGCTTCTGTGGCCGATACTCCTGCACCCGGCGGATCGCCGCTTCCTCGGCAAACGTCAAGATCTGCCGGCCCTCCATCACGATCTCGCCGTCGATGACCACCGTGTCAACGCTGTCACCCGTGGCGCACCACACGAGGTTGTAGACCGGGTTGTAGAGCGGGACCCACTCCGGTCGCGTCAGGTCGAGGAGGATCAGGTCCGCCTTCTTCCCTACTTCGATCGATCCGATCTCGTGATCGAGCCCAAGCGCCTTCGCGCCATTGATCGTCGCCATCTCGATCGCGGTCTCGGCCACGAGGATCGTGGCATCGCGCCGACTGTCCCGAGCAATGCCGGCGGCCGCGTGCATCGCACGAACCAGGTCGAACGTGCCGCCAGAGTTGCCAGAATCAACACCGAGAGCCACCGTGATCCCCTGCGCGAGCATGTCTACGAAGCGACCTGTGTGTGCCGCCCCCTTGGCCAGACGGAAGCAGTTGCACGGGTTGTGACAGACTTTGGCGTCCGTCTCCTTCAGGAGAGCAATCTCGTCATCGTCGACGACGATCATGTGGGAGAATAGCGAGTTGCGATCGAGCAGACCGAGCTCGTGGTGGTAGCGCACGCCGGTCGTCCCCGTCGCCTTGATCCACATCTCCGCCTCGGTCGGCGAACTCTGAAGATGGGTGTAGAAGATCGTGTCGTTCTCGTCCGCGAGACGCTTGAGGCCGACCATTAACGCATCCGAGGCGCTGCCAAGCCCTTCGAAACCGGCGCTTATGGTGATGCGGCCGTTGGCCGTGCGATGGTAGCGCCCGATCGCCGCGGCAGTGCTCGCCAGCGCCTCGTCTGTGTCCTCCACCAGAAACCGAGGGTAGGTGTAGGTCACGCTTCCCGGTCCCTTCAGGTCCCAGGTCCACTTGCAGAGCACAGCGCGCATACCCGTTTGCTCGACGACCTCGACGATGCCGTCGAGGTGCTTCGCGCCAGCGTCGGCCACACAGGTGGTACCGGTACGGAGCATGTTGGCGATCAGGACGTAAGCGTGGTCGATCTCCTCCTCGCGGCTCAAGGCGGCAAAGTTTGGCCAGGCCCAGTCACGCACCCAGGCTCCCGGACCCAGATCGTCCGGGATGATCCCCCGAAAGGGATCCATGAAGTGGTGATGGCAGTTGACCAGACCGGGCATCACCAGTCTGTCGCGCGCATCGATCCGGCGCCGGGCCCGGAACCTGTGGCGCAGGTCCGCGGCCTTGCCGACGGCCACGATGCGGCGATCGTCGACGGCGACCGCCGCGTTCTCGATGATGCGACGCTGCTCGTCGACGGTCAGGAGGATGCCGCCCTCGATCAACAGGTCGATAGTTTGTGGCGCAGCCATCGGCGGAAGGTCTCCAGCAACCGGATCGCCTGTACTATATCGCCACGCATTCGACGGCGTGTAGCGCGTCACCACGCCCACGGACGGCCCAGGCCGTGCGGGATCCAGCCGCGCGTGTGCAAGGGAGCTCAGACATGACGACAGCCAGGCGAGTGATCAACACCCCGGAGGCCCCAGCTCCGTCCCTGCCGTACTCTCAGGCAGTACGGGCTGGCGACTTCCTCTTTCTGGCCGGCCAGGTGGCGACGGACTTCCAGACTGGCATCGCTCCAGAAGCGCGAGGTGATCCCAGGCGCCCCAATCACGCCTCGGACGGCCGCCTCCAGGCAGAGTACATCCTACAGAACATACGCCACGTCATGGAGGCAGCCGGGTCTTCGCTCCGCAACGTCATTCACTTCGAGGCGTTTTTCACGGGACGAGACCAGGTCCGCCCGGTGATCGCGGTCCGAAACCGCCATCTGGGTGCCGCGGTGCCGTGCGGAACGCACATTCGCGCCGGCTCGCCCCCCGTCCCGGAGGCCCTGTTCACGTTTGAAGTCGTGGGCCTCGCTCCGGGCCCCGGGAGCGATCTCCGGGTCGAGCTTGTGCGTCCGGCCGACTGGCCGTCGCCGACGCACGGCTTCGCCGTGGCGGTGCGGACAGGCGACCTGGTGTGGACCGGAGGCTCAGCGGCAACGGACTTCACGAGCGATGCCCCGTGGCCAGGAGCGGTTGGCACCGCCGTCGCTCGAGAGGCGCGGACAAACCCCAACTTCTGGTACGACTCAGAGATCGTCTCGCAGACTCGCTTCAGTCTGAGAAAGCTCAAGATCTTTCTCGAGGCGGCTGGCACGTCCTTCGAGCACGTTGTCAAGGCGACGGTGTACTTGCTGGACGCTGCTGACTACTGGGGCTTCGAGGAAGTCTGGTTGGAGACCTTCCCCACTGACCCTCCGGCGCTCACTGTGCTCCCGATGGACGACTTTGGTCCCATCGGCTGTCGGGTGGAGGTTCGGCTCGTGGCCGTCATCCCGGGTGGGCGCCTCAGCAAGGAAGTCGTGCGCACCGATCTCGCACCGGCGCCGCTGGGGCACTACTCCCAGGCCGTGCGAGCCGGCAACCTGCTGTTCCTGTCGGGCCAGCTTGCCTGCGACGCGAACGGCGTGGCCCCGGAGGCGCGTGTCAACCCAGCGTTGCCGTATTTCACGTCTAGTGCCAAGAACCAGCTCGAGGTCATCCTGCGGAATACGCGCGCGATCTGCGAGGCGGGCGGCACATCGCTCGAGAACATAGCTCGGGGGCACCTGCACTTCGCCAATCCGGGAGATGTCTACCCAGCCTTCGAGGTGTGGCAGGAGGCCTTTCCCTCGGAGCGGCCCGCGGCGACGGTCCTGCTCACGGAGAAGCCGTTCGTCGTGCCGGATTGCACGATCAGCGCCGACTGGATCGCCCACGTTCCGGGCTGAGCGGCGCCGCGGCGAAAGCCGCGGCCCAGAGGTTCACTTCCACCACCAACTGAGGACGCCACATGAGTCAGAACACACCGATCTCCAGAAACTCTCCGGCCCTCGCTCGCCTGCTCAGCTCCGAGCGTGTCTCCCTGTTCGGTGGGGCGATGGCCAGACCGACCGACATCATCGCTCTCAGCACCGGCGACCCAGACCTCCCGACACCGTCCTGGATCTGTGAGGCCGCGATCGAGGCGATGCAAGGCGGGTATACCCATTACCCACCGGTCCAGGGGGATTTCGAGCTCCGCGACGCGGTTGCCCAGCAGCTCAACGAGCAGCATGGACAGAGCTACTCCGTCGACGACGTCCTGATCACGAGTGGAGCCACAAGCGCCGTGTATGCCGCGATCGCCGCGCTGGTCGGGCCTGGCGACGAGGTGGTGATGCTCGATCCGTGCTACTCGCTGTACGAGGACGCGGTGAAGACGGTGAACGGCGTCTGCGTCCGAGCCAGGATGAACGATCGGTTCCATCTGGATGCCGAGGCGCTGGAACGAGCCGTCAGCCCGAGGTGCAAGCTGATCGTGTTGAACACGCCGTGCAACCCGACCGCGACGCTGCTCTCACGGGCCGAGCTGGAAGCGGTCGAGCGGATCGCTGCCGAGCGAGACCTGTTTGTACTCTCCGATGAGGTGTACGACCACATCGTGTTTGACGGCCGGCAGTTCATCTCAGCGGTCGACCTCCCCGAGCTGGCCGAGCGGACCGTGCTGGTGCAGAGCTTCTCCAAGACGTTTGCCATGACTGGCTGGCGGGTGGGTTTTGTGGCGGCGAAGGGAGGCTGGTCGCGGCAAGCCGCGGCCCTGCACTGGACAACGACCGGGCAGGTGAACTACATCGCCCAGCGAGCGGCGTTGGCCGGGCTCCGGGCCAGCCACGCGACCGTTGACGCCTGGCATCGCGAGACCCAGACCGTGTACGAGCGTCGGCGTCTGCTGGGGCAGGCGCTCCTGGAAAAGATTCCCCGGGTTCACGCCCGCCTGCCCGAGGCGACCTTCTACTACTGGCTCAAGGTGGAGACGGAGATGACGTCTGCCGAGCTGACACGGTACCTGCGAGAGGTCGGCAGGGTCACGGTTCGGTGCGGGACGGAGTTTGGCCCTGCAGGTGAGGGATACATTCGGCTGACGTTCGCCGTCTCGGACGAACAGTTCCGAGACGGGATCCTCCGAATCGGCGAGGCGCTTGACAGGCTGGACCGGTAGGCTCGGGCCCTCGGTGCTGGCGGCCCGCCGCGTCCTGCTGCTGAACCTGCCGGTCCAGCGGGGCGCGGCCAGCATGGCCGCCACCCCCCACGGGCGCATGGGCTGCCCACGGCAAGCGGGCGCGCTCGTTCACTTGCCATGATTGCCCTGTGACTCACCGACCCGACGGCCATCGCCGTCTGGGGACACGGCCGGCGCTTGTGCTCTCTCCATGATTGCTCTCGTGGCTGGTTCTGGTGACTTGCCCTGCCGATAGCCTCGAGCACATGTGGGTCTCGTGCCGGTTCGTATATGATGACAGTCGGGGGAGGGCACCGACAGCAAGTCAGGCTGAGGTGGCTCGTGCTTCGTCGGCCGGAACCAACGGGTTGCTGCCGTCCTCGATCGCTCCAGGTGCACTGGGCGACTGGGTAACCAGACGGAGAGACAGGTTATGGCGTCGTCAGTAGAACAGTGGGTCGAAGAAGTCGCGCGAACGACGCGCCCGAAGAACATCGAGTGGTGCGACGGTAGCGACGCTGAGAATGAGCGTCTCGTCCGCCAGATGCTGGATGACGGGACGCTCATCGGGCTCGACAAGCAGGCGCATCCCAGCTCGTACCTTCACCGCAGCAATCCCCAGGACGTCGCTCGCACCGAGCACCTGACGTTCATCTCCACCGATGACCCCGCGGATGTTGGACCTACCAACAACTGGATGTCCCGGGACGATACCGTGGAGCGCGTCTGGCCGCTTTTCGACGGCGCCATGACGGATCGGACGATGTACGTGGTCCCCTACCTGATGGGGCCTGTCGGCTCCCCGTACACCAAGGTCGGTGTCGAGCTGACGGATAGCCCGTACGTCGTGGCGAGCATGCGGATCATGACTCGCATGGGCCAGCTCGCCATGGAGCGCCTCGCGGTTGACGGGAACGACTGGGTGCCCGGCCTGCATTCGCTGGGCGACCTGTCGCCGGATCGGCGCTTCATCCTGCACTTCCCGGACACGCGCACCATCTGGAGCGTCGGCTCTGGCTATGGCGGGAACGCGCTGCTCGGCAAGAAGTGCTTCGCGCTACGCATCGCCTCCAGCATGGGGCGAGACCAGGGCTGGCTTGCGGAGCACATGCTGATCATGGGGCTCGAATCGCCAGATGGCGAGGTCACCTACATGGCCGCCGCCTTCCCGAGCGCCTGCGGCAAGACCAATCTCGCCATGCTGAAGTCGCCATTCGAGTCCGAGGGCTGGAAGGTCTGGACAGTCGGCGAGGACATCGCCTGGATCAACATCGGCCCGGACGGGCGGCTGTGGGCGATCAACCCGGAGTCCGGTTACTTCGGCGTGGCGCCCGGCACGAACTACAAGACCAATCCGAACGCTATGCAGGCCGTGCAACAGCACTCGATCTTCACCAACGTGGCCCTGACGGACGACCGTCGCGTCTGGTGGGAGGGGATGGACGGGCCGGTTCCCAGCCATCTGACGGACTGGCAGGGACGCTCGTGGACGCCGGACGCTGGCATCAAGGCCGCGCATCCGAACGCCCGCTTCACCACGCCGGCCGTCCAGAACCCGGTGCTCTCCCCGCACTGGGAGGATCCCCAGGGCGTGCCGCTGTCCGCGATCCTCTTTGGCGGCAGACGGGCCAGCACGGTGCCGCTGGTGTACGGCGCCTTCAACTGGCAGCACGGCGTCTACCTGGGCGCCACGATGGCGTCCGAGACGACGGCCGCCGCGACCGGCGCGGTTGGCGTCGTCCGGCGCGACCCGATGGCCATGCTGCCGTTCTGTGGGTACAACATGGCCGATTACTGGGGGCACTGGCTCGCGATGGGACGGCGCGTCAGTCAGGCTCCGGGCGTCTTCCAGGTCAACTGGTTCCGAACCGACGAAAACGGCAAGTTCATCTGGCCGGGCTTCGGCGAGAATATGCGCGTCCTGCGCTGGATACGCGACCAGGTCACTGGCAAGGGCGCAGGCAGCTCGCGGGAGACGCCGCTGGGCATCATGCCGACCCCGGAGGCGCTCGGCGCGAAGGATCTGGGCCTTTCGGAGCGAGAGATCGACCTCCTTCTCTCCGTCAAGCGCGATGAGTGGCTGCGCGAGGCGGAGGAGCAGGCCGCGTTCCTCGATCGGTTCGGGGACCGCTTGCCGCCAGAGATCCGGCAGGAGAACGAGGCCTTGAAGAAGCGTCTGGGCGGAGCGTCGGCTTTGGCGCGCTGATTCGATAACTTCTTATAATGGGTGGCCGGCGCGCCACCGTCGGCACCGAGCGAGTGGGAACCTGTCCGAGCCGACGTAGCTCAACTGGCAGAGCAGCGGTTTTGTAAACCGCCGGTTAGGAGTTCGAGTCTCCTCGTCGGCTCCAGAATCGGTGGGATGGCCGAGTGGTTAATGGCACGGGTCTGTAAAACCCGCCTCCGGAAGGAGTTCGCAGGTTCGAATCCTGCTCCCACCACCGGTATGTTCCTGCCCATGTAGCTCAGCAGGCAGAGCACGTTCTTGGTAAGAACGGGGTCGGCGGTTCGAGTCCGCCCATGGGCTCCATACCAGCACGGCCGCGCCGCGGCCGCTTGGCGTGGTATCGTCGTGATATCCACACCCGTCAATCGTTGAGGGAGATCGGGCCAGATGGCGAAGCAGAAGTTTGTTCGGAACAAGCCGCACGTGAACGTGGGGACGATAGGGCACGTGGACCATGGGAAGACGACGCTGACCGCGGCGATCACGAAGGTGCTGGCGATGGCGGGGAACGCG
>JADZDV010000451.1 GCA_020850915.1 Chloroflexota bacterium
ACCACACGCACCTGGCCGCGCACATTGCCCTGGCGGATAGCGTGCTCCAGGAGCACCGCGGCTTTCCGCTGCTGATCGACCTGGCGGACCGAATCTGCGCGGCGACGTTCGGCCCGGACAGTCTGGTAGAGCCGCTGCTGGCCGCCTATGCCCGGGCCGGCGCCCCGTTCCGCTTCCTGAGCGAGCGGGCGTCACGCCGGACCTGAGTGCTGGAAGGGCCGCGTGCGCGGCGCTTCCGCGATGAAGCGACTTTCCAATGAAGCATGGGGCGCCCGGCACGGGGCGCGCCGCATACCGGACAAGGAAGAGAGAGCGAACGGAGCGAGCGGTGGAATGGGAGATGGAGATGCAACCGATTGACGGACGGCGGCCGATCGAGCCAGGGCCGAAGGACCGCGCCACGTCGAGCGTGCCGGCCCGGTTGAACCACATGCCGAGCCTCTTCGAGGAGCTGGACGCCGACGTGACGCTCGTGAAGGCTGGCCAGACCGCGCAGAATGAGACCGGCGAGCCTCGACTGGTCAGCGCCGGCGGGGACAGCGACGTGGACGGGCAGGCGTGGGATGACGGCTCCGTGGGCCGGACGATGTTCGACCTGCCCACCAGCGCGGACAACTCCGTGACGGTGCTCCTCCCGCGCGAGCACACGCGGCAGGTGCCATCCCAGGCGCTGGTGCGCATCCTGAGTCGGGACGGACGGAACTACCTTGGCACGGTGGTGGCCGGGCCGTTCCACGAGCCCGATGCGTTGCGAGCGGACTCTCACCTGCTGGTGACCATCGTCACGCGGAGCGGCATTTTCCTGCCCCAGCACCACGGGCGCGTCCAGGTAGAGATCATGGGTGAGGAGCTGGAGAACGGCACGCTCGTGCCGCCGCGTTTCCGCCCCCTGCCCAACAGCCCCGTCGAGCGGCTGGACGACGCGGAGGTGGGCGCGGTCCTGCACACGGCGGGGGAGATCGCGCTGGGGCAGGTAGCCGGGCAGGAGGCGGTGGATGTGGGCATCCCAGCCACGGACAAGGCCGTGCTGCCGCGCCACACCGCGATCCTCGGCACAACCGGCGGGGGCAAGTCCACTACCGTGGCGCGACTGGTCCAGCAGGCACAGCGGGCCGGCTGCGCGGTGGTGCTGCTGGACGTGGAGGGCGAGTACACCAGCCTCCACGAGCCGACCGAGGCGCAGCCCATGCTGGTGGCCCTCGAGCGTCGTGGCCAGACGCCAGCCGGCGTGGAGAACGTCACGCTCTACCACCTGGCCGGGCGTGAGACCGCCAACCCCGACCATCCGAATCGTCAGGAGTTCTCCCTTCAGCTCGCCCGGCTCTCCCCGTACACCGTGGCCGAGATTCTGGACCTCAGCGAAGCGCAGACGGAGCGCTTCTTCACCGCGTACGACATCGCGAGCGCGATGCTCCGGCAGCTCGGCATCTTCCCGGCGAAAGGCCAGCCGGAGCAGGAGCGGCTGGCGCAGGACCTGGACGAGTTCGAGCGAGGGTATCCGCGCCTGACCCTGACCCGCCTGATCGACGCCGCCAGCGCCTGCCTGTGCGTCCTCGATAAGGACGAGGACAACTTCAGTCCCCGCGACTCGGTCTTCGCCCCGGCTCGGGACGAGCTGCTCAAGCGCGCCCGGACGCGCAAGCCGACCAGCTCCATCTCCTGGCGCACCCTGCTGGCCAGGCTCTGGCGCCTCCAGCGGCTGAAGGTGTTCGATCGCGAGCCGGCACGCGGACTGGCCTACAAGCGGCTGCTCCGGCCGGGCCACGTCTCCATCGTCGACCTGTCCGACACAGGCTCGCCCGCCCTGAACAACCTGGTGATCGCGGACCTGCTGCTCGGCATCCAGGAGGCGCAGGACGACGCCTACGAAACGTACGAGCGAGCCCGTCGTAACGAGCAGCAGGAAGCCTCGCCAGCCCGGACGCTGGTTGTCATCGAGGAGGCGCACGAGTTCCTCAGCAAGGAGCGGCTGACGAAGATGCCAACGCTCTTCCAGCAAGTAGCGCGGATCGCCAAACGCGGGCGCAAGCGATGGCTGGGCCTGGTGTTCGTGACCCAGCTTCCCCAGCACCTGCCGAACGAGCTGTTCGGCCTGGTCAACAGCTACGTCCTGCACAAGATCAGCGATCCCGGCGTAGCGAGCGAGCTCCAGCGGACCATCCCGGGCATCGACGAGGCGCTCTGGCGCCGCCTGCCTGGCCTGGCACCGGGCCAGGCGATCGTCTCCTTCCCCCACCTGACGCGCCCGGTGCTGGTGGCGGTGGACCCCACCCCGGCTCGCCTGCGCCTGGTGGACTGAGCCGTGCCGTTCGTCGTCCACCGCCTGCGCTTTCGGGCCGAGGTGACCTCGCCCCTGCTCCTGCCGCCCGCCGCCGGCGCGGCCCTGCGGGGCGCCCTGTTCGGGGCGCTCCGCGCCCAGTTCTGCCTGGCCGGCGGCGGGCCCTTCCGCGGCCGGCCGGACCTCGCGCGGGACTGTCCCGTCTGCTTCCTGCTGGCGCCCGTGGACGAGCGCAACGTTCGCGGCCAGGACATCCCGCGCCCGTACGTGCTCCAGGCCCCGTCCGCCACCGCCCGGCCCTACGCCGTGGGCGAGACGTTCGAGTTTGGCCTGGCGACCTTCGGTCGCGCCCTCGGCCACTTCCCCTATGCCCTGCTGGGCGTGCAGGAGATGGGGCGGCGAGGGATCGGCGCTGGGCGGAGCGGTGGCTTCCGGCTGGCAGAGGTCTGGGCGGAGGACCCGCTGGGCGGACGTCAGGAGCGGCTGTACCGGGCGGGCGAGGCGGCCGTACGCGCCCCCGCCCTGCCGATCGGCGCCGAGCAGGTCCAGGCCGAGGCGGAGGCCATCACCGCGGCGGGCGGCGACCGGCGGCTGCGGCTTGACTTCCTCAGCCACACCCGCCTGATCGCGGCTCGGCAGCTCGTCAAGCCGGAGACGTTCGACTTCCAGGTTCTCTTTGCCCGCCTGGTGGAACGCCTCCAGGCGCTCTGCGCGCACTATGGCGACGGCGCCGAGTCGTTCGAGGCCGCCGCGCGGCTGGGCGCGGCGGCCGACGTGCGGATCGTGGAGCGGCGGCTCGTCTGGCAGGAGCTGTTCCGCGCCTCCGGGCGGCACGAGCGCATGTTGCCGATGAGCGGTCTGCTGGGAAGCGTCTGGCTGGAGGGTGACCTGCGGCCGTTCCTGCCCTGGCTGGTCTGGGGGAGCCTCACCCAGGTGGGCAAGGACGCCACCATGGGCAACGGTCAGTATCGACTCATCCCCGACCGCGACACGAGCGCGGCGCTGGCACACGCTGGAGGAAGCAATGCCCGACCCGAACGATGAGCCCACCCGGGAAGAGTCCGCCCGGGACGAGCTCGCCGCGGACAAGCCGGCGGCAGCACGGCCGGACCAGGCGCCCAGGCTCCCCGGGGCAGAGACGGAGCGCGCATTGGCGCCGGCCCGCGGCCGCGCCCGGATGGTGGCGCCCGGCCAGGCCGGGGAGCGGATGGAGGGCTGCCTGCTGGTGGAGACGTTCGGGGCGTTTCTCGGCAAGCACAGCGAGCGGCTGCGCCTCTCGGTCAAAGGCCAGACGCTGGAAGAGCGTCCGCTGACCGGCCTCGAGCACGTGCTGGTGCTGGCTGGCGGGGTGAGCCTCAGCGCCGACGCTGTGCGGGGCTGCGCCGAGGCGGGCGTGCCGATCAGCTTCGTCTCGCGCAGCGGCAAGCCGTACGCCAAGCTGGTCACGCCGGAGCTGACCGGCACGGTGCAGACGCGCCGGCACCAGCTCCTGGCGTTCCTGGACGCGCGGGGCGCGCACCTGGCCAAGAGCTTCGCCCGCGGCAAGCTGCTGAACCAGGCGGCGCTGCTGAAGTACATGGCGAAGTACCGCCGCGTGACCGACGC
>JADZDV010000452.1 GCA_020850915.1 Chloroflexota bacterium
TAGTAGAGGAGGGTAGGCGCGTGGCGGAGCTGCTCGACCTGATCGCCGGCCTCGACGAGCGGGTCGCCATCCTACGAGACGTCCAGATCTCGCTCGACCCAGAGCGTGTCTACCGGGCGCAGGGCGTTACGTCAGGACGGGTATCGCCGGCGGTGAGAGCCGTGACAGGGGCGATGCTGCCCGAGGCGCGACGCCTGCTCGAGCCGACCATCTGCTGCCGGGTGCTCAGGGTGCAGCAGGTCGGGCATGACAGCGTCACGCTCGCGGAGGGACTGTTCTTTCAAGGCCGACTCCCCGCGGTGCTGTTCCGTGGCTGCTCGCACCTGTTCGCGGCAGTCTGCACGGTCGGCTCCGCCCTCGACCGACGAATCGCCGAGCTGTCCGAGGCTGGCGAGATCGTCGAAGCGTTCGTCCTGGACGCGGCGGGCAGCGCGGCCGCCCGGGAGCTCAAGACCGTGGTCCAGGCGCTGGCCACCCGGTGGGCGATGGCGCACGGCGCGACAGCAGGCCGAACGGCCGGCCCGAACAACAGCTCCTGGCAGTTGGCCGACCAGCGCGTGTTCGAGCGCTGCCTTCCGCTTGCTGGGATCGGCGTCGAGGTGACCGATGAGCTGCTGTTCAAGCCTGCGAAGACCGTCTCCCTGGCGGTTGGGATTGGCGACAAGCCCGAGGAGGACGCCAGGGACGGCGAGGACGCCGGGGACGGTGAGGACAGCCAGGGCGGTAAGGATAGTGAGGGCGACGATTGCTTGATCCAGGCGACCTGGCAGCTCTGTTGATCCGGGTAGCCAGGTCCGGCCAGTCCCAGGAGGGTCAATGGTGAACCGCTTGCTCGCGCTGCTGGAGCAGCGCTGTCTCGTGGGCGATGGTGCGATGGGAACCATGCTGCAGGAGTCCGGCCTCTTCACCGGCTTGTGTCCTGAAGAGCTGAACCTGAGCCACCCGGAGGCTGTCATAGCGATCCACGCGGCATACCTCGAGGCCGGCGCAGACATGATCGAGACCAACAGCTTCGGCGGGACGCGGATCAAGCTGGCATCTGCCGAGTTCGCCGGCTCCGTCTCCGAGGTCAACCGAGCGGCGGCCCGGATCGCGCGCGACGCGGCGGGCGAGCGCGTGGTCCTCGGCTCGGTAGGGCCGCTCGGCCATCTGCTAGAGCCGTACGGCGAGATCGGCTACGAAGAGGCCGTCGCCAACTTCCGGGAGCAAGCCGAGGCGCTGGCCGATGGAGGCGCGGATGCGCTGATCGTCGAGACCATGTTCGATCTGAACGAGGTCAAGGCCGCGCTCGAAGGCAACCGGCGGGGGCCGAGCCTGCCCGTGGTCTGCACGATGACGTTCGACACCCGACTCCACACCATGTTCGGCGTGAGCCCTGCCCAGGCTGTGCAGGAGCTGCACGATCTGGGCGTCGTCCTGATCGGTGCAAACTGCGGCACCGGCCCGGAGGAGATGCTGGAGGTGGCTCACCAGATGCAGGCGGCTTGCCCAGAGGCCAACCTGATCGTTCAGCCAAACGCCGGCATGCCCGAACTGACCGAGAACGGGACGGTGGCCTACCGGCTCGATCCGCCGTCATTGGGAGCGTACGCCGCGCGGTTCAAACAGATGCGCGTGAAGGCGATCGGATCCTGTTGCGGTAGCACCCCAGCCCACACGCGTAGCATCGCGGAGGCGGTCAAGGGCGGAAACGTCCCTCAGTAGCTCCCGTCGCGATCCGGGAGGCGGATCACGCTCCGGCGCCGCCACGCTGGCCGGCTGCTCCAGCCCCTCGTCGCAAAGAGTCGCGATCCGGGAGGTGGATCATGCCCCATCGCTGCCTCGCGCTCCCTATAATTCCTCAAACGGCGGGACCGAGCCGGAAAGCTCGGTCCGGACCAGAGCCAAGGCGGGATCCCCATGGTTGCGCAAGCAGCGTCCCCGGGTGTCACCGTAGCCCTGGTCTAACAGGCGAGGGGTCTTCGTGAACGTGCCATTGCTCATCCCGGGGTCGCGCCGGTCGCGCGGCCTGTTCTCCAGCCTGCTGGGGTTGCTCCTCGTCTTCACGACCGCGTGTGGGAGCGGCAACTCTGGCTTTCCGCGCGACAAGGGCGACTACAGCATCCAGCCCAACTCGCTGACCTACGACGGCGAGAGCTACGCGTTCTTCTGGGTGGATGCGAGCGGCGGTCTGCACCAGGCGAAGGGCAAGGACGTTCGCCTCGTCCAGAACGACGCGCGAACGTACCTGACGGTTGGCGACGGCTCGCCGATCGTCCACCTCAAGGCTGACGAGGGCATCATCGTTCGCGGGCGCGACCGGGGCGGCGAGTACAGCACCAGCTGGTTCCCGTTCTTCGCGGGCTACGCGCTCGGGGGGATGGGGAACTGGGGCGGCTATCGGCCACCGCCAGACACCCTGAGCGGCGATCGCACGCCCAGCTATCGCTACCCGCCGACGGACTCCTTTGGACGAGACGAACAGCTCAACGGCAGCATCTCGCAGCCAAAGGCGCAGACGCCTGATTACAGCAAGGTAGCGCCCGCGCCGTACTCGGTGAGTGGCCAGAGCGGCGGCACCGGTGGTGGCAACGCGGCGACGAACAAGTCCACCGGTCCGCTGAGTGGCCAGGCGGGTGGGACCGGGGCTGGCAGCGCGGCCAGCAACAAGGGGACGTTCTCGGCCAAGCCCTCCACCGGCAGCGGCGGAACGGGCGTGGGAGGCGGCTCAGGCCTGAGCGGCTCGAGCGGTCGAGGCTCCAGTGTGTCCCCGCCCAGCTCCGGCAGCCGCTCCGCGCCGAGCCGGCCGTCGTTCGGAGGTGGCGGACGCCGGCGGTAGGGGCGGCGCGGAGCGTGACCGCGTGGCCGGCGCGCGGCGCTGGCACGAGCACTGCCTCATGGACGCCACGGGGGCCGCGCCGATGGTGACGCGGCGAGAAGCGCGAAGCCGCGCAGGGAGCTCACATGTCTGCCAGAACGAACCTCGAGGCCCAGGGGACCGGCGCTGAACGCTCGGATGTGACCGTCTCGCCGGGCCTGCTCCGCTGGGTGCTCGAGCGCGTGCTGCTGTCACGCGCGCTGGACGACCGCCTCTGGATGTTGACGCGCCAGGGGGGCGTCAACTTCGTGCTCACGGCGCGGGGCCACGAAGTGGCGCAGATCGCCAGCGCCGCGGCGCTCCGCCCAGGGCACGACGTTGTGCTGCCGTACTACCGCTCCATGCCGCTGACCCTGGCACTCGGTGTGACGCCGTACGAAGTCCTCCTCGGCGCGTTAGCCCGTGGGAGCGACCCGCATTCCGGTGGACGCCAGCTCACGATGCACCTCTCCAGCCCGAGACTGCGGATCCTCAGCATGTCGAGCGTTGTGGGGAGCCACATTCCGCACGCGGCCGGCGCCGGCTGGGCGATCAAGATGCAGGGCGGCGACGAGGTGGTCGCCTGCTACTTCGGCGATGGCGCCACCGCGGAAGGCGACTTCCACGAGGGCCTGAACATGGCCGCCATCCATCGCTTTCCGGTCATCTTCTTCTGCGAGAACAACGGCTGGGCGATCAGCGTGCCGAACACGCTCCAGATGCCGACTCACACGGTGGCCGAGCGGGCCGCGGCGTACAACATGCCCGGCATTCGGGTGGACGGCAGCGACGCGCGCGCCGTGGAGCAAGCGATGCGCCAGGCTGTGCAGCGGGCGCGAGCCGGCGAGGGGCCAACACTCATCGAGGCGGTCGTGACGCGCATGGCGGCTCATTCGTCGCAGGACGACGATCTCTACCGCACCGAGGCCCAGCGGGCGGAGGCGATCGCGCGTGACCCGCTGCCGGTCTTGAAGCAGCAACTGATCCAGGCCGGGCAGCTCACCGAAGCAGAGATCGCGGAGATGGAGGCGCACTTCCGAGCGAGCATTCTCGCCGATGCCGATCGGGCGATGGCCGAGCCGCCTCCTGACCCCTCGCGGGCACGGCGCTGGCTGTTCGCGGGTGACCCGCCCCATCCCGGGACGCACGCGACTGGCGGGGAGGCGCGCTGATGAGCCAGATGAGCATTGTCGAGGCGGTCCGGGCCGCGATGGTCCAGGAGATGCGGCGCGATAGTCGTGTCTGCCTGCTGGGCGAGGACGTCGGCGTCAAGGGTGGCGTGTTCAAGGCGACGGACGGCCTGCAGGCCGAGTTCGGCGATCCGCGGGTCATGGACGCGCCGATCGGGGAGTCCGGCATCGCCGGTATGGCGATCGGCGCCGCTATGTTGGGCTTTCGCCCAATCGCCGAATTCCAGTTTGCCGACTACAGCCACCCGGCGTTCGATCAGATCGTGAGCCAGGCGGCCACCATCCGCTGGCGCTCGGTGGGCGGCTTCGACGTCCCGGTCGTGTTCCGCGCACCCTGCGGCGCCGGCGTGCTGGGCGGACTGTACCACTCGCAAAGTGTCGAGGCGTTCTACTGCCACGTGCCCGGGCTGAAAGTCGTCTTTCCATCCACTCCGTCCGACGCGAAAGGTCTGCTCGTCTCCGCCATTCGGGATCCGGACCCGGTCTGGTTCTTCGAGCACAAGAAGAGCTACCGCCGTTACCGGGAGGAGGTCCCGGACGACCCGGACTTCAGCATTCCGATCGGAGAGGCGAGAGTGGACCGAGCCGGTACGCGGCTCTCGGTCATCACGTACGGCGTCGGCGTCCACTGGGCCCGCGAGGCGGTCGAGATGGTGCCGGACATCTCCGTTGAGATCCTGGATCTGCGCACGCTCGCTCCGCTGGACCACGAGGCGATCGCTCGATCGGTGCGGAAGACCAGCAAGGTGCTCATCGTCCACGAGGACAATCGCACCATGGGGCTAGGCGCGGAGATCGCCGCCTTCATCGCTGAGGATCTGTTCGAACACCTGGACGGCCCCATCATGCGTGTGGCCGCGAACGATTGCCACCTCCCGTACAACCTGCCGGAGGAGAGCGCCATCATCCCGAACCCGACGGTCGTGGCGGAGGCGATTCGGAAGCTCGCGGCGTACTGAGCGCCGCGTCGCCGAGCTTAGAAGCCCTCCTTGATCCAGCGCAGCACGCGCAGGCGATGGATCTGGTTCGTGCCGTCCAGGTGAAAGACCGTCGAGGCGTCGCGTAGGTAGCGCTCGACCGGCAAGTCCTTCATGATGCCCGAGCCGCCGTGGATCTCCAGCGCCAGGCGGGCGACGTCGAACGCGGTTTCGGAGCCGACAATCTTGGCCATGCTGGGCAGGCGCGGGTCGAACTGCTCCGCGTAGTCGGCCGACCATGCCGCCTTCCAGATGAGCGCTCGCCCCATCTCGATGCGCGTCGCCATGTCCGCGAGCATCATGCCAACCGCCTGGTGATCGATGATGGCCTTGCCGCCCTGCACCCGGTCGCGCGCGTAGCGCACAGCCGCTTCGTAGGCGGCGCGCCCGATCCCCAGGACGAGCGCGCCAGATTCGGAGCCGGCGGAGCGCTGGAAGTGGCGGCGTATCGTCAGGAGCTGGCCCTCCCCGAGCAGCACGTCCTCCGCTGGCACTTCGCAGCCCTCCAGGATCAGGTCGGCGTTGGTCATCAGGACCTGGCCCATCTTGTCCCAGATCTTGCCGACGCGGAAGCCCGGCGTCCCGCGGCGGACGAGAAAGCCGGTCAGCGCTCCCTCGGACAGCCGCTTGCTCCGATCGGTCCGGGCCTGGACCATGTAGAGGGCGGCGTCCGAGCCGAGCGTGATCATCTGCTTCGTGCCGTTCAGGACGTAGCTAGTCCCGCGGCGCTCGGCAAAGGTTCGAATGCCGCCATCGGGCTCGTCGTAGGGCAGGATGTTGTCAGAGCCGCTCTGCGGCTCTGAGCCGGCCATGGCCACCAGCCCACGATGATCGGCGACGACTGGAGCCAGCAGGCGCTCGCGCTGATCCGGCGTGGCGAATTCGTACAGCAGGCAGAGCAGTCGCGACGTCTGGTCGAAGATGCTCGCCACGCTGAGGTCAGCCACGGCCAGCTCCTCGTCCACGATGCACTGGCCGAGTGTGTCGGCGCCAAACCCACCGTACTGCTGGGGCACGCGCAGCGTGCGCAGCCCCAGCCGCGATCCCTGCTCCACGATGTCGATCGGCAGGCGCTCGCGTGGGTCCGGAATCTGCTCCCGCTCCCGGACGATTGGCTTCACGACTCGCTCCGCGAAATCGCGCGCCAGCTCCTGAAGCGCACGATGCTCATCCGAAAGGGTGAAGTCGATCATGGTCGCCTCCCACGCTCGTGTGGACATCTCTGGACTGGCGGCATGGCGGACCGAACGGCAGACCAGTAGGGGAGTGGCTCGTCGCCATTGTACCGTGCTCGACGCGGCAGCCCGTTTGCGCGAGACCGTTCACCGCTCGCCCGGAGCGATCTGTTACGCTAACGGCGGGCGCGACCATGGTAGGGGGGCGGTAGGTGCAGGTTGAGTGGCTGCTGCTGGCGGACTCGGCGCAGCTCGTCGGCGGAAAGCTGTACCTGCTGGGCGGCGGCTGGGACGTGCTCACGGTGAACACCAGTTTCCCGCTGCGCCAGCGCTGTGCCATCGTGGCCGCCTTTCGGGTTCCCTGGAACGAGACCAACGTAAGACACGGCGTCCAGCTCGAGGTGGCCGACGAGGATGGCCAGACCTTGCTCACTGCCGCCGGGGCGGTCGAGCTCGGGCGACCGCCGGGGATTCCGCTTGGTCAGGAGCAGCGGGCACAGGTCGTCGCCGAGCTGGAGCTGTCGTTCGAGAGGCCGGGAACCTACGTCGTTGTGGCGCGGATAGAGGGCGAGGAGCACCGCAGGGTGCCGTTCCGCGTGGTTCCTGGGCCGCTGCTGCTGGCCCAGCAACAGCGGCATGGCGAGCCCTGAGCCGGGCTGAGCCGGTTGGAGCCAGCCATGGCGGGCCTGCTGGAGCGCTTGAAGCAGCGTGTCGAGCAGAGCGCGCTCGGACGGTTCGCTCGAAAGTACGCCGTCGACCGGGGGGACGACCAGGCGGCATTGATCGCCTTCCACGCCCTGTTCTCGATCTTTCCCCTGCTCGCGGGGCTTCTGGCCATCATCGGCCTGGTCCTGCAGGACCAGGCCACGTTCGACCGGGCCGTGAGCGCGACCGTGCAGGTCTTCCCGTCACAGCTTTCGACCGCTGTCAGCTTCATTCGTGAGACACGGGAGCTGAGCGGCCTGCTCGGCGTGCTGAGCCTCATCGGCCTGTTTTGGAGCGGTGCCAACGTCTTCGGCACGATGGAGCACGCCTTCA
>JADZDV010000453.1 GCA_020850915.1 Chloroflexota bacterium
ACGCCAGCCGGCAGCCCATGCACGAGCGCCTGCCAGGTCGGCACGAGGTTTACGAGGGCCAATTCCTAATCTGTCTCGGTAATCACGTGGATCCGCTCCGCGTTCACCAGCACGGTCACCGAGCCATCAAGAGGGGGGCTGGCCGCCGGGTCGGGCTGCTCCACGATCCAGTCCTGCTGGTCCACCCGAACGGTGTAACGCATCAGGTGCCCCAGGAACGCGCGGCCGGTCACCATGCCGGCCAGGGGAATCGCGGAGTCGGTCGTGTCCTGCGCGTTGGGGGCCAGTCGGAGCGTCTCCGGGCGGATCGAGAGCAAGACGTCGGCGCCGGCCGTGGGCGCTCCGTCGTGCAGCGGGAGATCCACCTCGCGGCCGGCCAGGCGCACGCGGACACGCCCCTCGGAGATCGAGACGGTGGCGGCGCGGATCAGGTTCACCGAGCCGACGAAGTCTGCCATGAACGGCGTACGGGGCTGATAGTAGACCTCCCAGGGCGTGCCCCACTGGACAACCCGCCCGTGGTTCATCACGGCAACCCAGTCGCTCATGGCGAGCGCCTCCTCCTGGTCGTGGGTGACATAGATCGTCGTCAGGCCGAGCTGGCGCTGGATGGAGATCAGCTCGCCGCGGATGCTGACCCGCAGCTTGGCGTCCAGGTTGGAGAGCGGCTCGTCCAGCAGGAGGACCTCCGGGTTCATGACCAGCGCCCGGGCGAGGGCGACACGCTGTTGCTGGCCGCCGGAAAGCTCGTTCGGAGAGCGGTTTTCGAGGCCGGCCAGGCCGAGGAAGCGGATTGTCTCCGCCACGCGCTTGGCAGCCTGGTCGCGGGGCATGCGAGCCAGTTTGAGGCCGTAGGCCACGTTCTGCAGCACGCTCATGTGCGGGAACAGGGCGTAGTCCTGGAAAACCATCGCCGTGCTCCGGCGGTGGGCCGGCACGTCGTTGATGCGCCGATCGCCGAGCAGGATGTCGCCCGCGTCCGGCTCGTAGAAGCCGGCGATCATCCGCAGCGTGGTCGTCTTGCCGCAGCCGGACGGGCCGAGGAGGGTCGTGAAGCTGCCGCGCGGCACCTCGAGCGAGACGTCCTCCACCGCCGGAGGTCCGCTGCCAAAACGCTTGGTGAGGTGGCTCAGACGAACGTGGGCGGTCATCCTGCCCTCCGACGACGCCGATTCCGCCAGTGTCTCGCGAGCATGCTCAACGTACCCCCGGACTGGCTTCGCCAAGCTGGTCCGCGCTGACTGAGCGGAAGCCGACCTGGCGACCGCTGATCGCCCAGACGGCGAGCAGGATGACGACGGTGAGGCTGATCACGGAGACGGTGAACGCCGTGGCGCCGCCCCAGTTGAAGTCGTTGACGAGCTGGAAGATGGTGATGGTGGTGACGGCGGTGGCGGGCGTGAAGAGGAAGATGACCAGGGAGAGCGTCGTGACGGCGCGGACGAACGCCGTCACCAGGCCGGTCAGGAGCGGCCCGCGCAGGATCGGCAGCAGGATGTCGCGGAAGGCGCGCAGGCTGCTCGCGCCGAGACTGGTGGCCGCCTCGTCGATCGAGCGGTCGATCTGCTGGAGCCCGGCGATGCCGGCGCGATAACCGACGGGGATGTTCCAGAACATCATGGCGATGGTAATCAGAACGCCACGATCGAGCCAGTCTAGCCAGCGCTGGTTGAAGGCCGTGAGGTAGCCAATGCCGAAAAAGATGCCCGGCACGGCGGCGGGGACGATCGCCAGGAAATCGACCATCCCGCGCCCCGGCCAGGACTTCCGCTGGACGATGAACGCCAGCAGGATGGCGAAGAGCGAGCAGAGGATCGCGGCGCTGCCGCCGAAAAGGAGGCTGTTCCGCAACGACGTCAGGTGCGCACCGACATACTCGAAGTGCTTGAACGTGGGCGAGAAGTTGAACGGATACGACTCCACCAGCGCGCTCACGACGAGAATGCCGTAGACCAGCAGGACCAGACCGGTCACCGCCAGGCAGAGGACGAAACAGAAGTGGTTGACGATCGGCGCGACGGGAGGGCGCGGGATGGAGGAGCCACGCCCGCTCACCGTCACGTAGCCGTGACGGCCCTCAAGGCGCAGCCGCGCCAGGTAGAGAACGAGCGCCAGGCCCAGCAGCATGGTGGCGAGCACCGCCGCGCCGGGCAGGTCGCCGGTGCCGCTGATCCGGCTGTAGGCGAGCACCGGCAGGACGGTGTCCTGTCCAGCAATGAGCACGGGATTGCCGAAGTCCTCGAGGATGTAGATGGCGACCAGGAGCACCGCCGCCACCAGGCCGGGTCGCGCAAGCGGCAGGGTGACCGTGCGGAAAACCGCCCAGGAGCTGGCGCCGAGATTGCGGGCGGCCTGCTCGAGTCGCGGATCGGAGCGGGCGAGCACGTCCGCGATGAGCTGGTAGGCGTAGGGGAAAAAGGCGATCGTCTGGACGCCCCACAGTCCATCGAGGCCAAGAATGGTCGGGCTCTGGCCCAGCAGGTTGTAGGTGATCATTCCGCGCGGCCCGAACAGTAGGATGTAGCTCGCCGCCACGACAAAGGGCGGCGAGAGCATCGGCAGGATCGCGATGAGGCGGAAGAACGGCTTCCACGGCATCCGGCTGTAGACCATGGCGTAGGCGAAGGCAAACCCGAGCAGGACAGCCGTCGCGGTGCCGCGGAGCGTCGCCCAGAGGCTGTTGCGGGTCGCGCCCAGCCAGTTCGGCCCCTCGGTGAAGAAGTACTGGTAGCCCTCCCAACCAGGAGCGACGATCACCTGCACCTGCGGGTAGACCACGAACGCGAGCAACAGCCCGACGAGCGCAAGGGTCGTCAGGCCGAGAGTTGGCTCGCGAGTCAGTGCACGCACGTGAGGCCCGTCAGGCGTGATAAGGGAGCCTACCGGCCCGTCGGAGAACCACCCGCCGGCGCGGCCAGTCTAGCATAGGAGGGCCCCGTGAAAGGCGGCATATCTGTCTCTGGGCGCGTGTACCTGGGGACCGCCTGCAAAGCATCGTGTCATCCCGACGTCAGGAGGGATCACCCGGTCGGGCCCCGCCCTCCCGGAGCTAGCCGCCCCGCGGCCCCCCTGTCATCCTGGGCGCCAGCGAAGGATCACCCGGTAGCAGACCGGCAGACGGCGACGGACCAGCCGGACGCTCCGGGTTCGGTTCACGGACCGGTCGGCTCCGGGAGCGCTGGTGGCCACTGGGTGATCCTTCGCTTCGCTCAGGATGACAAGTATCAAGATATTTGTCGGAGCTTGCCCAAGATTTCCGGTCTGAGAACGGCGTGTGGCTCGTGGACGCGGTGCCGCCCGATCAGATTCGCGTGCTCCCGCGGAGCACACAAACGACAGAGAAAGCCTCCCTGAAGGAGGCTCTCCTGGGTCCGGGGCTCTGCCCGGGCACTACAGCCCGACAGTGCTC
>JADZDV010000454.1 GCA_020850915.1 Chloroflexota bacterium
CAACAAGACCGCAACCCGCTGGAGTTCCTGGTCGAGACCATCCAGGCCCAGCGCTTGGGCACCCCTGCCCCTTCCCTGCTCCCCGCTGCCCTCCCCGGCTGATCCCTTACCCCGCCTGAACGCTTACCAGCGATCTTTCGCTGAACCGGCGAAGCATCAGTCCAACTGGGTCGGGTAGACCTGGGCGGGTAAGCGCCCAGGTCTACCCGACCAACAGCGGAAGACTATCAGGTCGGAGATCACGGACGTCGCAGCGTTGGCATTGCGCGCCAAACCAATCAGTTAGACAACCAGGGTAAGCAACAGTCGGATCCGTGATCCCACCCAATCGTCTCGATGACATTGTGACGGATGACGGACTGCCCTGACCCCGTGCAGGGGTCGAGAGCCGAGCTCAAGCTGCTGCTGTGGGCGGCACGCCACCGTTGAACCGCCTGCCGAGCATCCCACCTACCTCGGGCAGGTTGCGAAGGGCGAACACAACCACTACGAGTGCGACCAGGATAAGCAGCTCGGTTGGCTCACATCGCGGCATCGCACACTCCCTCCTCAGGAAACGACCTCCACGGCGCTTCTGAGCCTCCTCACGGCCCTCTCACGTCCCAGCGCCAGCAGGATGGCATCCAGCGGAAGGGCGACGGTCTTGCCGCTCGTGGCGACCCGGATGGCGCCGAAGACCTCGCCTCGTTTGGCGCCAGTGCGGCCAGGGAGCAGCGCCAGCGCTTCGTCGATCGTCTCCCGCTCCCACGGCTCGACCGACGACAGCGCATGCGTCGCCGCGCGCAGCCAACTGCTCACGCCCTCTGGCGTGCCGCGCTTGCCGAGCAGCAGCGCCCGGTCGGGCGGCGCGATCTCTCGGAGGAGGTAATCGACCAGTGGGGCAGCGTCGGTGAGCCTGGTAACCCGCTCCTGGATGTCCGGGATGATCGGGCGCAGCACGTCGGGCGACTCCAGCTCCAGTCCCGCCTGCCTGAGAAACGGCAACACCCGCTCCAGGAATGCCTCCGGCGCCATGGCGCGAGCGTAGAGTCCGTTGAAGTGGTCGAGCTTCCTCAAGTCAAACACCGGGCTCGTCGTGCTGATCCGCTCGAACTCGAAGCTCCGGGCGATGTCCTCGAAGGTGAAGACTTCGCGACCGTCTGGCATGGACCAGCCCATTAGCGCCAGGAAATTCACCAGCGCCTCTGGCAGGTACCCCTCCTGTCGGAACCATGGCAGGGTCGCCCACGGGTTCTTCCGCTTGGAGACTTTGCTGCGGTCGGTGTTACGGAGGATCGGAAAGTGGGCGAACGCTGGCAGCTCCCAGCCGAGCCACTCGTACAGCAGCACGTGCTTCGGCGTGCTGGAGATCCATTCCTCGCCGCGCGCCACGTGGGTGATCCCCATGAGGTGGTCGTCCACGACCACGGCCAGGTGGTAGGTCGGGTAGCCATCGCTCTTCAGGATCACCTGGTCGTCAATCAGCCGGTGCTCGAACGGCCCGACCTCGCCTCGAATGAGGTCCGCAAAGCCGGTGGCGCCCTCGTCAGGAATGCGCATGCGGACGACCGGGCGTCCAGAGCAGTCGCCCAGCGCCCGCCGCTCGGACTCGCTCTTGCCGAGACAGACGCGGTCGTACTTCGGCGGCAGTCCTCTCGCTGTCATCTCGTCGCGGATGCGCTTCAGACGCTCTGGCGTGCACCAGCAGCGATAGGCGTGGCCGGCGACGATCAAGCGCTCGACCTGCTCGTGATAGAACGGTAACCGCTCGGACTGGCGGTAGGGACCGAACGGGCCTCCCACGTCCGGGCCCTCATCCCACTGCAGATCGAGCCAGCGGAGCGACTCGTAGATCGCCTCCTCGGCGCCCGGAGTCAGCCGATTGCGGTCGGTGTCCTCGAGGCGGAGGACGAACCGTCCGTCGTGGCCTCTCGCGAATGCCAGGTTGAACAGCGCCACATATGCCGTCCCGACGTGGGGATCGCCCGTGGGCGACGGCGCAATGCGCAGCCGGACCTTGCCGTGATCCTTCACCGAGCTTCCTCCGCCCATTGATCATCGAGCAGACGGACCGTCTGCCCGCTCGCCGCCCAGTCGGCGCTCCTGAGTCGTTCCAGCACGAGCTGCAGCTCGTCCGGGAGATCCGCCTCGAAGCGGTGGACCAGCCCATCGGCGGGAGAGCGGAGGTCGAGCTTCCAGGCGTGCAGGAACTGTCGTTTCAGCCCCGACGGGGGCTTCTTGCGGCCGTACACCGTGTCGCCGGCCACCGGGTGGCCGATGAAGGCGCAGTGGACCCGAATCTGGTGCGTGCGTCCAGTGAGGAGCTGGACCTCAAGCAGCGTCATCTCGCCCAGGCGCTCCACGCTCCAGAAGCGCGTCTGCGCCTCACGCCCATCGGCCCGCACGGCCATCTTCTGCCGGTTGCGCGGGTCGCGGCCGATAGGCGCGTCGATCAGGCCCTCGTCGTCCGCTATCCCGCCGTGCACCAGCGCCAGATAGCGCTTGTCCACCGAGCGGCTCTTGAACTGCGCCTGGAGGTCGGCCACCGCGGCTTGCGTCCTGCCGATCACAAGCAGTCCTGACGTGTCCTTGTCCAGGCGGTGCACGATGCCCGGCCGCAGCTCACCCGTTGGGTCCCGCAGTTCGGGGAACCGCGCGAGCAGCGCGTTGACCAGGGTGCCCTCTTCGTGGCCAGGAGCTGGGTGGACCACCAGGCCCGCCGGCTTGTTGACCACAATCGTCAGCCGGTCCTCGTAGATGATGTCGAGCGGAATGTCTGCCTCAGGCAGCGGCTGGCGGTGAGACGGCACGTCGAGCACCGTCACGACGTCGCCCGTGGCCACCCGCGCGCCCGCTTTCGAGGGGCGCCCCCGCTGCAGGACCGCGCCAAGATCGACCAGCCGGGCCCACTCCGACCGGGAGCGGTGGCCTACCACCCGCGCGAGAAACGCGTCCAGGCGGAGGCCGCTTGCCTCCTGAAGCACACCGACCTCGACGCCCTGGCCGTTCGGAACGTGAGGCGCGACGCGAGGACCCTCAGCCTCACGTGGCCGTGCTGGGCTCATGCGCGCGCGGAAAAAGCAGATTGTACGCCAGCAGAATGACGCCGACCGTAATGGCCGAATCCGCGATATTGAACACCGGCCACCAGCGGAGATCGATGAAGTCCACCACGTAGCCCGTTCGTAGTCGATCGACCATGTTGCCCACGGCGCCGCCAAGCTGCAGGCCCAGGCAGAAGTTCAACAGCCAGCCAGCGTCCTTGACATGCCGATAGCTCGAGACGATCACCGCGATCACGACGAAGCCGACGACGACGAAAAAGCCAGTCTGATTCTGAAAGAGGCCGAACGCCGCGCCGAAGTTCTCTACGTAGGTGAGATACACCACGTTGCCGGGCAGCGGGACCGACCGCGAGGCGCCCGTCTCGTCACGCAGGTTCTGGACCGCCAGCCCCTTGGACCACTGGTCGAGCAGGACGATAGCGGCAGCCGTGGCGAGCAGGAGCAGCACCCCGCGCCCGAAGTACCGACTCACCTCGAAATGCGCAAACCGAGCCGCCATCGACATACCTTACTCCGATGCCTTGCAGACGCTGAGCTCCAGAGGGAGCTCGTCAACCTGACCCCGCCAACTGTAGCCGTTGTCGCTGCCCCCTCTGGAGTACCCCACCGTCAACGTCTCTCGCGAGACATAGTCGCGGTAACGCTCGAGCGCCCGCACGATCTCGGCGTCACCAGCATACCGCAGCTCGATCCGATCTGAGATCTCGAAACCGGCATCCTTGCGCATCTGCTGTACGCGGTGGACAACCTCTCGCGCCCGCCCTTCGTCGATCAGCTCCGGCGTCCGCGAGACGTCGAGCGCCACGACCAGCCCGCCCTCCTGCGCCACCGCGTAGCCGCTCGCGGCCTCCAGCCGGATCTCCACCTCATCGGACTCGAGCACGGAGTCGCCCACCACCACCCGACCGTCGTCGAGGACTCGGTAGTCCCCTTCGCGGACGGCCTGGAGCAGCGATTTGAAACGAGCCCCGTACTTCGGACCCAGCACGGCAGGCTTCAACGCCGCCCGTCGCACCGCAAGCTGTCCAAGGTCGGAGGTCACGTCGACGCGCTTGACGTTCACCTCGTCGGCGACCTGGGCCAGCACGTCGGGCGCGAGGTCCAGATCCGCGCCAGCCACACGGATCGCGGCCAGCGGCTGGCGCACCCGCAGCCCCTCCCGCTTCCGAATGGCATGCGCAAGACTCGCGATGCGCCGCGCCAGCTCCATCTCCCGCATCAGCTCGGCATTCACCAGCGCGCCACTGGGTTCCGGAAACGGCGCCAGGTGCACGCTCGGCTCCGCACCCGCGTCGACCGACCGCGCGAGGTTCTGGTACATCGACTCGGTCAGGAACGGCATGAACGGAGCCAGCAGCCGACAGAGCGTCTCCAGGACGGTGTGGAGCGTCAGGAACGCCGCCCGCTTGTCGCCGTCGGCCTCCGCCTTCCAGAAGCGCGGTCGCGACCGGCGGACATACCAGTTGGAGAGATCGTCGACGAACCGCTCGATCTGTCGCACCGGGCCAGCGGCGTCGAACCGCTCCAGGCCCTCCCGGGTCCGCTCGACCACGTCGTTCAGCCGCGCGATGACCCAGCGGTCGAGCACCGTGGTCTCCACTGGCTGGCTCTGCGCGGCCACCGGGTCGAAGCCATCCAGACGCGCATAGAGCACGAAGAAGCTGTACACGTTCCACAGCGTCAACAGGCGGCGCTTCACCTCTTCCGCGGGCCCGTAGCCGAAGTTCAGGTTGAGCTGCACGCTCTGGCTGGCGTAGAGCCAGCGCATCACGTCGGCGCCCATCCGCTCGGCTGCCTCGTCGAACCAGATCGCGTTGCCGAGGCTCTTGTGCATCGGCTTGCCGAGCTCGTCCATCAGCTTCTCATAGGCGAGCACCTGGCGGTACGGCGACTCATCCCTCAGGGTCACGCTCATGAACAGCATGCTGTAGAACCAGAGCCGGATCTGCTCCCGCATCTCGGTGATGAAGTCGGCCGGGAACCACTGCTCCCAGTAGGGCCTGTCGTGCAGGTAGTTCAGAGTCGAGAACGGCACGATGCCCGCGTCCAGCCAGGCGTCGCCCACCTCGACGATCCGCTCGACCTCGGCGCCGCACTCGCAGCGGATCCGGACGCCGTCGATCCAGGGACGGTGCAGATCCTTGAGGTCCTCCAGGCCGCTCGTGGCGCGCCCGCGCAGCTCGGCCACCGTGCCGATCACGGTCAGCTTCCCGCACGCCGAGCAGGGATAGAACGGCAGCGGCAGGCCCCAGTACCGCTTGCGGGAGATGTTCCAATCCCCCATGTTGCCAAGCCAGTCCTCCATCCGCTTGCCGGCCGAGGGCGGCACCCAGTTCACCGTCGCCGCGGCGGCCTTCATCGGTTCGCGGATCTCGTCCGCGCGGATGAACCACTCGTCCGCCAGCCGGAACGCGAGCTCCTGACCGCACCGCCAGCAGGTTGGATAGCGGTGAGTGTAGTCAAGCAGCCGGTAGGCTACGCCCTGCTCCCGCAGCGACTGGAAGATGAGCGGGTTCGTCTCGCGGATGTTGCGCCCGGAGAGCGACCCGAAGCCAGGCAGGTAGTCGCCCGCCTCGTTGATCGGCACGATGACCTGCAGGCCGTACTCCTTCGACA
>JADZDV010000625.1 GCA_020850915.1 Chloroflexota bacterium
GCTTACAACAGAAAAGCTGTGGACTTTTCGGAAGGCGTCACGCCGCAACCGCTCGCCCACGCAATGAACTCATCCATCAGCATGTCGCTCTTGAGAGCGTTGCAGGTGCGACACAGGCATTGCAGGTTGTCCATCGTGTGCGCGCCTCCCTTGGCTACTGGCACGATGTGATCCACTTCTGGCGCGCTTGGGTCGCACGTACCACGCAGCGCTTGCGGGGTTTCGCATCCGCATGCCCGGCATCGCCACTCATCCCGTCGCAGCACCGCCAACGGGTCTATCCGGTCCACCGCACTGCCTAGCTTCCTGCGGCGAAGAGACCCATTGATGCGAGCGTTGCGTCTCGCGCCGCATCTGTCGCTGCAGTATTGGAGACGCTTGTCTTTGTACTCAGGCGTGAAAGCGTTACCGCATTCTCGGCATGTTCTCAGCTGCAGCCCTCGCCATGTGCTCTGTACGTAAGCTCTGGCAGCGTGGCGCCTAGCTGCTTCTTTGGCGCACGCGTCCCCGCACCGCTTGGCAAGAGGCCTATCAGGCGAGATACGCGTACCGCACACATCGCAATTGCGGTATTCGATGACCTTGAATCGCGGAGGCCGCCACCTGGGTATCGAGCGCCCGGGTGTGCGCGCATGCTGTTCAGCGCACACCCGGCTGCAGTAGGTCTCGCCCTCTCTACCCGGCCTGCTCGTGTAGTACGAGACACCGCACCACCTGCACTCGAACGGCCCTTTACGTTTTGAGCACTTCACCGAACAGAACCGCTTTGTGGTCCTGCCCGTCTGAAACGCTTGCCCGCATGCCTCACACGCCTTCGCCACGACAATGCAATGCCGTGGCCGCGTGCTACTGTTGAGCACAGCCATCCTGATACCTCGATTATCGGGAGCGGTCAGGGGCCGGTCAGCGCTGGAACGCTACCGGTCCCGAATTCAATTCAGGGTTGCCCGCACCACGGGTGCGCGTCATCGATGGGCATGCCCTGCGCGTCGTGCCCCTTAAACGTCTTGCCGCTTGGCCTGGTCGCCCTGTTCTCGCGCACCGTCTTGGCTGAGTGGCATGGGTGACACAGCGCCTGCAGGTTGACCATGTCGTTGTTGGCGACGTCGCCGTCGATGTGGTCGACGTCCGTGGCCATGCTGTAGCAGCCCTTGGCCTGACAGATGGGATGCTTGTTCAGCACCATCTTGCGCAGCTGCTTCCAGCGTGCGGAGCCGTAGAACGGGTTACCGCTCACGGGTGCGCGCGAGACACTGCACGGTGTCGAGATAGGTCAGGCTGCCGCTGATGGCGGTCACGGCGAGGCGGTAGCGTCGGCCTGCCACGATACCGATGCTCTCATCCATGGTGCCCCTGTACACACCTGCTGCGACGTGGCTCAGCGTGAGTGGCCACACCTGCCCTGACACCTCAGCCCCGTCCTGGTCGTACAGCGTGCAGCTCACGGTCGCGCCTGTGATGGCGGCCTCAGTAATGCCGTCGGTGAGTGCGAGCTGTGCGACGTTGCTGTTGCCGACGTAGAGGCTAAGCTGCGTCGGCATACGTGGTGACCTCGCCCCGCAGTGCGGGTGTCGTCTGCACTGTCCCGGTGAGGGCCTTCAGGGTGGTGACCACGCCGTTGATATTGGGCCGCGTCTCGACGCGGCCGCTCAAGACTGTGGGCGTCTCGGCGCTTGCCGTGCTGCCTACGCCTGAGGCGGTGGCGCTGCCTGCGCTCGTGCCTGCGGCTGCCGCTATTGCAGCGCCTGTGGCGTCTGCTGCTGCGCTCCCTGCGCTCGTGCCTTGTGCGGCGGCCGTACTGGCGCCGACACCTGTTGCCGTAGACGAGCCTGCGGCGCTACCTGCGCCCGACTCGACGCCGTCCGTGACCTCTGCGCCCTCGGCCGTCGCTGTCGACGTGCCTGCGGACGTGCCAGTTGCTTCGGCTGTGCTGGCCCCTACGCCTGGCGCTGTGCTGGTGCCTGCGCTGGTGCCGTCTGCGGCAGCGGTCGAAGCACCGACACCGGGTGCAGTTGCCACACCTGCCGAGGTGCCTGCGGCGGCTGCCGTGCTCGCACCGACCGCGTTCGCAGTGGAGCTACCGGCCGACGAGCCCGCGCCAGATTGCGTGCCACCGGCCGCCGCCGTTGTCTCAGAGACAAACCCAAACGGCGTAACGCGATCTATCGTGCTGCTGGTTTCGTTCAGCCAGCCGCTAGGCGTGACGCGATTAACGGCCACTTAAGCGAGCCTGGTCTGCGGGTCGACGTAGACGGTGATGGACGGCTCGCCGACACA
>JADZDV010000455.1 GCA_020850915.1 Chloroflexota bacterium
GCGCACAAGTCGCTCTCCTGCCAGGCCTGGCAGGCGTACAGCCCTGGCAGCTTTCTCGTCTCGAACGGGCTATCGCCGATGGGCTTTGGTCTCGGCGCCGCGATGGGCGCCAGCCTGACCTGCGCCGACCGGCCGGTCGTCTGCGTCTCCGGCGATGGTGGCTTTCTGATGTACGCCGGCGAGCTCGCCACACTGGCGCGGCTCGCCCTGCCCATCGTCCTGGTGGTCATGGTAGACAGCAGCCTCACCCAGGTGAAGCGGCGCCAGGAGCGGAAAGGGTATGGAACCGGCAGCACCAGCTTCCAGCGCGTGGATTTCTGCACCATCGCCCGCGGCTTTGGCGTCGAGGCGGTCCGTGCGGACACCACGCCGGCCTACCGCGCGGCCGTGGAACGCGCGCTTCAGGCCCGGCGCCCCTGCCTGATCGAGGCGACACTTGACGCGGCGGAGTGGCGCCGCCTGCCGAGCGTGCCGTGAATGTTTCGCCGCCGCGTCATCTGCAAGCTATGATGTGGCGGCTCAGAATCGAGCAAGACCGTGACGGCGGTCTCCTGATTCAACGAAGAAGAGGGGCGTGCCGAGATGGTCGTGGTACGTGTGCACTCACGCAGGGCGTTCATTCGGACGGCGCTGATGGGCGTAGGACTCGGCCTGGGGGGTGTTGCCTGCCAGGCGGGGCCGGCCCCGGCGCCCATCGCCACCTCCAAGCCGGCAGAGCCGGCGAAGCCCAGCGCGCCAGCGCCGGTCCCAGCGTCCGGTCCGGTCGCGGCCTCGTCGCTCTACGAGCGCTCCATCCAGGAGCTGAACGTCTACCCGCGTGACGGCCGCATCAAGCAGGAGAACATCAACGCCGCGATCGAGGTGGTCAAGAAGCTTGGCGACACGCCGCCAGAGAGCCCGATGGGCGCGTTCGACCAGAGTATGCTCGAGAAAGCGCTGAAGGGCTAGATGCCAATCGCCCTGTACACAGGCGGGGGAGCCGAGCGGTGAGCGCGCTTGGCTGGGGTGTCATTGGGATCGGCAGCATTGCCGATCGAGCCGTCGTGCCGGCGATCACGAGCTCACGTGATGGCCGGCTGGTGGGCGTGGTCAGTCGCGACCAGGGCCGTGCGGACGCCTTCGCGGCGAAGCACGGCGCCCCGTTTGCCACAACCCGCTACGAGGCGCTGCTGGCGCATCCGGAGGTGGACGTGGTCTACATCGCCACGCCGAACGACCAGCACGCGCCACAGTGCATCGCCGCGGCGGGCGCCGGCAAGCACGTCTTCTGCGAGAAGCCGCTCGCCCTGACCATCCCAGACGCTCGTACGATGCTGCGGGCCTGTGAGGCGGCGGGCGTCAAGCTTGGGACCTGCTTTCAGAACCGCTACCTCACCGCCAGCCAGCAGACGCTGGAGCTGATCGAGGAGGGGGCCATCGGCGAGGTCTTGCTGATGCAGACCGAGGTCAGCGGCGGCAGAGCGCCACTGCGCAACTGGCGAGCCGAGGCCAACCAGGCTGGCGCCGGGACGCTCTATGGCGCCGGCCCGCACCCCCTGGACCTGCTGGGCTACCTGGTCAAGAGCCAGCCGACCGAAGCGCGGGCGCTCAGCGACGCGACCGAGGAGCGCTGGGCTGACCTGACGATGATGGTCCTGCTGCGCTACGGCAACGGTACGCTGGCCTATTGCCAGTTCAACCAGACTGTGGCCTACCCCCTCTGCAACCTGGACGTCTATGGCACGAAAGGACGCATCGTCGGCGTCAACACGGCTCGCGCGTTCCTGGACGGCGAACTGCGCGTGAAGACGGAGGGCGGTGAGCGCGTCTATCCGCACGGCGGGCACGACGCGTACGATCGCATGATCGACGCGTTCAACCGCTCGATTCTCGAGAACCGCCCGCCCAATCCGTCGGGTCTGGACGGCCTGCGCAGCCTGCAGCTGGCCCACGCCATCCTGGAGTCGGCCCGCGATGGCGTGATGGTTCAGCCAACTTTCAACTGAGCTGCGCCTTCCGCGCGGGTATAATTCCTCACTTCCTGGGAGGCGCTGGCGTGAATTTCCTCGGTATGGGGCCCATGGAGCTGGTCCTCATCATGATCCTGGCGCTGATCTTCGTCGGCCCCTCCGAGCTGCCCAAGATCGCTCGTCAACTCGGCCAGATGGTGGGCGAGTTCCGACGTACCACGTCCGATATGACCGCCGAATTCCAGCGCAGCTTCTCGCTCGAGCAGGAGGAAGACGAGGCACCTGCCGCGCCCGTGCAGACCGTTCCGACCGCCTCGACGGTCGGAACGGTGGCGGAGACACCAGCGCTGCCCGAGCCGGCCCCGATCGAGCCCGTTTCCCCGTACGCGGACCTCACCACTCCCGGCCACGAGTTCCCGCCTCCCGCGGAGGCGACGATCCAGTCGCCGGCGCCGAGCACGACGCTGCCGCCCACCAGCACGGTCGCCTGGCCCTGGGAGCAGGCCGCCACGTCGCCGCCCGCGCCGGTCGCCTGGCCCTGGGAGAACGGGAACGGCGCCGAGGACACGGCGCCCGAGGTCGTGGAGCAGCTCACGATCCGGCCACCCGCGGAGGCACGCGCTGGCGAGGCGCTCCCACCCGCTGACACCGGTGAGCAGACAGACACCGACGAGCAGACGGCCACCGACGAGCAGCACGCTCGCCCAGCGGTTGGCAAGCTGCCCGAGACGCCCTCGCGGGAGGCCCGCGGCGCCGACCCTGCCGCTTAGGCCGTGCAGCAGCCGCGCCTGGCTCCCGGAGCCGCCGTGTTTGGGCCAGAAATCGGAGTGTACAATAGGCCGTAGCGTGAGAACGGAGCGGTGGCTGGCGATCCAGAAGGAGCGTGCATGGTGATCGAAGTCTTCGTCGAAAGCATCCGGGTGAACATGACGAACTACAAGCGAGTCGTCATGCTCAAGGAGAAAGACAAGGCGGCCTCGCGCTACCTGCCCATCTGGATCGGCCACTTCGAAGCGGACGCCATCGCGATCCCCATGCAGAACATGCCTGTCAGCCGCCCGCTCACGCACGATCTTCTCGGCCAGGTCATCACCCAGCTCGGCGCCAAGCTCCAAGAAGTCATTATCAACGAGCTCGCTGACGAGACCTTCTACGCCAAGCTGATCGTCCAGATCGGCGACAAGCGCGTCGAGGTGGACTCTCGCCCGAGCGACGCGATCGCCCTGGCGATTCGCGCCAAGGTGCCGATCTACGTGGAAGAGGCGGTCCTCGACAAGGCCGGGATGGTCTTCGAGGGCGATGGCGAAGAGGGCGAAGGCGAATCCTCCGAAGAGCCCTCGCTGGACGAGTCCAAGCTGTCTATCTTCAAGGACTTCATCGAGACGCTGGACATCAGCGACCTCGGTCGAGGCGAAGAGAAGAAGTAGCCACGCCGCCCTCCGTCACCCCAGTGGACTGGCCGCGGCGTTCGTCCACGCGGTCGCACGCCCAATTGCTGTGTTCAGAGCGGAACGCCACCACACCACGGGCAGCCTCGCCAGCACGAGCCCTGGAAGTAGCACGCCCAATTGCTGTGTTCAGAGCGGAACGCCCGTACATTGCCGTCCGCCAGGTCGGACACGTGGCGCCAGACGCATCCTGGGTCGTTCGCTAGCAGGTGGACCGAGACCGGTGCTCCATCGGACCTGGTGACCACGCCGTGGATGTCGCCCTCCAGCGGGAAGAGGTCGTACAGCCCACCCCGCGCGAGCCAGAAGCCGGGGTTCATACGCGATCGTGCTCGTCCCGCTCCCGTTCTTCGGGGCCGCGGGCGTCATAGTCGGGTTCATCGCGACCCGCGGTGCCTTCGGCGCGTGTCTCCAGGCGCGCTCCCGCATCCTGGTAGAATGTGAGCGTTCGAGGGGGAGTATCTCCGAGCGGACGCTACCGTCAGCACGGCCGCGAGGCCCGGTGGCGCCGGACCTGGCAGGGTTGAGAGAGACCTTCGGCTGACACCCGGTAGTGGCCAGCCGAGGGTTTCTTGTGCTTTCGGAGGCTCGACCGGGCGTTGCGCTCCAATGTGAAGGAGAACCCCGCCCATGCTGTGTCCAAGCTGCAGGGTCGAGCTGAAGCTAGCCGACCGCCAGGGAATCGAGATCGACTACTGCCCGCGGTGCCGCGGCGTCTGGCTGGACCGCGGCGAACTGGACAAGGTCGTCGAGCGCTCGACGGCGATCGGTCGCCCGACAGGATCGGCGCGCTACGAGCCGGAGCAGACGCCCTTCGACGACCGTCGGCCATACGACTACGACGACGATGACGGCTACGAGCGCCGGTCGGGCGAGTACCGAAAACGGCGCCGAGGCTGGCTCGGCGACCTGTTCGACTTCGACTAGCCCGTACATGGGTGCCCCGGCCGGCCTTTGCGGCCGGGGCATCCGGACGTCCTATGCGGGTGGCTGGCTCCGAGGAACCTCCCTACCCGACCTCCCCTCCGCCGGGGAGGAGAGGTCAGCCGATCTCGCGGAAGGCGCCGGCGCCAACGGGCTCGGCGACTTCGCGGCGGGCGCCGAGCAGGCCGGACTCTGCGAAGCGCTCGCGGGTGAACGCCTTCTCCGCCTCGGTCAGCTCGCGCAGCGGACCGGGGCGGCGGACGCTGCCGCCTACCTGGCCCAGGAGGTCCATCCACAGCTTCATCACGGCGCGGTGCTTGTCCGGGCCGACGTGGTGGATCGCCTTGCCGAGGGCCTCACGGGCCGGTTGGAGGCCGTCCGAGACCTCCTTCGCGCGGGAGAAGTCGCCCCGGTCCGCCAGATCCGTGTACTCGCGGACAGCCTGGCGCTCGCGGCTCTGGAGCAGGTAGACCGGCGGGGCCGCCAGAAAGGTCCGCTGCGGGTAGACCGGGTCGGTGTGGTTCTTGAACCAGATGCCCTCCCACGGGTCGCTGACGATGATGCGGTCGTGGCAGAGCTGGCGAGTGCGGAGCGAGTGGGCCGGGTCGTCGATGGCGTTCTTGAGGGCCACGACGTTCGGGATGTCCGCCAGGCGGGAGATGACCTCGGGGCTCATCGAGTACCCCTGGAGGTCGGACTGGTTCACTACGAGAATCGCGGCGTCGAGGCGCTCGGCCAGGTACTCGTAGTACTCGACGATCGCGTCGTCGTCCGGCATGCGCGGGGCGTAGAAGCGCGGGTTCATGATCGCGACGATGGTCGCGCCGAGGCTCACGCCGTGCTGGAGCAGCTCGAGGGCGTCCAGGATGTTCTGGTCCATCGAGGACGGCATGGCGAACATCTTGCCGTCGCTGCACTCCTCGCAGGCGATCTCGACCACGCGCTCGCGGTCGCGCTGCGGCATGGACTCGAACTCGCCCATCCAGCCCGCCACGTACATCCCGTCGATGTGCAGGACGTCCTTCCAGTGGCGGAGGTTGTGGCGGAGGCCCTCCTCGTCCAGCGAGCCGTCGGGATGGAAGGGTGTCGTGGCGGCGCCCCAGAGGCCCTTGACGTGCTCGGCGGCGAACTCCTTGGCATCCAGTCGGTTGATACCCATCGCTTCGCTCCTTCCCGGACTCGATCCTCTGCGCTAGCCTGACCGCCGGTAGCCCGCCAGGATCTCGGCGATCCGCAGGCGAGCGGTGTCGTTGGTGCCAAAGTTGCCGTGCTGGACGACCACCGCGTCCCGCAGGAGCTTCTGCATTGGCAGCTCGTTCATGATGCCCATCCCGCCGAAAAGCTGCAAGGCCGCGGTGGCGACCTTGAGCACCGCTTCCGACACGAACAGTCGCGCCATGGCCGCCAGCGGCGCTTCCGGCAGGTGGCCCTCGTCGTAGGCATCGAGATGGTCGGCGCCCCAGGCCGCCTGCCACAGGATGGCGCGGGCGGCGGCGAGCTGGGTGGACATCTCCGCCAGGACGAGCCCGACCGCCTGGTGCTGGACGATCGGCTTGCCGCCCTGGACGCGCTCCCGCGTGAACTGGAGGGCCGCTTCGTATGCCGCGCGGCCGATGCCGAGCGCCCAGGCCTGGCTGTAGACCGGCGAGCGGCCGATGGCGCTGGCGGCGCCCTCGAGCGGACTGCCACCCGTCCCGAGGAGCTGATAGTCGGCGGGGATGCGGCAGTCCTCGAAGACCAGCGCGCCGTTCGAGCCGAGGCGGCGACCCATCTTGTCGTGCTCGCGCAGGGTCAGACCGGGCGTGTCGCGCGGGACGAAGAAGGTGCTGATCCTGGCGCGGCCGTCCGGCAGGGTCTCCGTGCGCGCCTGGACGGCGAACAGCTTGGCCACCGTGCCGTTGGTGATGAAGACCTTGTTGCCGTTGATGACCCAGCGGCCGCGCTCATCCTGGACGGCGGTCGTCTTGTGGCCGCTGCCGGGCAGCGGCGGATTGTAGTAGCTCCAGCCGAGGTCGAAGTCCGGCTCGTGGCCGGCCAGGGCGAGGTGGGAGAGGTCGTCGGCCAGGAAGGGCGGCAGGAAGAGGTCTCGCTGGGTGTCCGACATGATCCCGTCGAACCAGCGGTGGGCCAGGAAAGAGGTCTGGGCCAGGGTGGCGGCGATGCCGACGTCGCCAACGGCCAGCTCCTCGGTGACGATGCAGCCGGTCAGGGTGTCCGCGCCGCCGCCGCCCCGCTCCGTGGACAGGGCGAGGCTGCGCAGGCCGAGCCGGGAGGCTTCCTCTATGATGGCCCAGGGGAAGCGCTCCTGAGGATCGGCGAGCCGGTCCTGCTGGAGGGCGATCGGCTTGATCCGCCGCTCGACGAAGGCGCGAACGGCCTCCTGGATGGCGCGCTGTTCCGGGGTGAGGGTCAGATCCATCACTGGTTCACAAAGGAGAGGCTCGTCTGGCGGCGGTAGCCGACCAGCGCCTCGGCGTACTTGAGGGCGTTGACGTCGCGCGGGGCGGCGTAGCGGTAGACCGTGGCGTCGCGAATGTACTTCTGCATCGGCAGCTTGCGCATCAGGCCGCTGCCGCCGAAGACCTCTGAGGCGCGGAGGGTGACCGAGCTGGCGACCTCCGAGGCGAAGAGGAAGGCGGCCGGGGCGAGCGGCTGGTTGCCCAGACCGGTCTCGGCCGGGGCGCCCGGGTGGTCGCAGGCCCAGGCAGCCTGGAAGGTGAGGGCGCGGCCCACTTCGATGGCCGTGGCCATATCGGCTAGCGCCAGACCGATCGCCTGGTGCTGGACGATCGGCTTGCCGCCCTGGACACGGGTCTTCGCGAAGGCGAGGGCCGACTCGTAGGCGGAGCGGGCCACGCCCAGGCACATGGCGGCCCAGCGCACGTGGCCGCCCGGGCCGAAGCCGAGCGCCGGCGCGCGGCCGGCCTGGCCGACGAGGTTCTCCGGCGGGACGGTGACGTTCTCGAACGACAGCTCCGCCCAGGAGGCCAGCCGGCGGCCGGCCGCGTCGATCTGGGTGCGGCGCAGGCCGGGCGAGTCCATCGGCACGATCAGCGCGGTGGGTCCCGCCTCGCTGCGCGTCCGGACGACCATCAGCTTCGCCACGGAGCCGTTGGTCTGGAAGTTCTTCGTGCCGTTGACGACCCAGTTGCCGCGGGCGTCCCGAGTGGAGATGGTCTTGTCGCCCTCGGTGGGAACGGAGTCCACGTAGTAGTCATAGCCGACGTCCGTGTCGGGCTCGTGGAGGCCGACGGCCAGGTGGTAGCGGTCGTCGGCGAGGAAGTCGGGCAGGAATCGGGCGCGCTGCTCGTCGCTGAAGATTTCGTCGAAGTAGTTGTGCGCCAGGCCGCCGGTCTGGCCGAACGTGACGGCGATGCCGATATCGCCCTTGGCCAGCTCCTCGGCGACGATGCAGCCGGTCAGCCCATCCGCCCCGGCGCCGCCGTTCGCGACAGATAGCGCGAGGGTTCGGAGGCCGAGCTGAGAGCCCTTGACGACGACGCCCCAGGGATAGCGCGCCTCGAAACCGGCGATGGCGTCCAGCTCGAGCGCGACGGGCTCGACCTCCTGCTTGACGAACTCCTGCACCATGGCGCGGATGGCAAGCTGCTCGTCGGTGAGGCGGAGATCGAACATGGGCGGATTATGGCACGAGCGGCGCGTCAGACGTGGCGCCAGCGTCGGTCTGAGCGATCGATGGCGGGTACGGTGCGCGTCGGCTCAGGTCCACCCACCCCCCATCATCTCGGAGAGCGGACAGTTCTCGAGGGTAGTTGACGGGGCAGTTGATGGGGGGGTGGGTGAGAAGAGCGCGGGGCGTCCCGCGAGATGGGGCCGTGCCGGGCAGTGCACCTCCGGAACCACCTGGCTGGGGGACCGGCCAACTCAGGCGTCTGGCGGCTGGTAGCGCGCAACTGAGAATGCAAAGATCAGCGGGATGTCCACGGCATAGACGGCTAGCATCAGAGAC
>JADZDV010000456.1 GCA_020850915.1 Chloroflexota bacterium
CGGTGCGGGGATCTAGCTGCCCGGCACCGATGGATCAGGCGTTCTTGATCGCTACCGCCTCCATGATGTCCGCCACGTCCTCGCACTTGTCCGTCGCCTCCTCGATCTTTTCGAGGATCTCCTTCCAGCGCAGGAACTCGAACCAGTCAATGGTGGTGCGCTGCTTCACGAGCCTGGCGAGGCCGTTGCGGAGCACCCGGTCCGCCTCGTTCTCCAGGCGGTTGACCTCCACCGTGTAGGCGTGGATCTTGGGCAGATTCTTCTTGTCGCGGAGGAAGGGCATGGCCTCCACAATCTGCTTGGTGGACTCGTGGAGGAGGTTAGCAAGCTGCTTCGCCTCTGGAATCGGCTCCTCCACTGCGTAGAGAACCAGTGAGTCCGCCGCGTCCTCGATCCAGTCGATGATGTCATCCACGCCGGCCACGATGGCGCGGATCTCGTCACCCTCCAGGGGCGTGATGAATGTGCGGGAGAGCAGATTGAGCGTCTCGTGAACGATGAAATCGCCCTGGTGCTCGAGCTCCGTGATCTGAAGGACGCGCCCCTCGACCTCGCGGAAGTCTTCGAGGAGCGTGGCGAGCATCCGCGCAGCTTCGCAGCCCGTGGCGGCGCCCTTCTCGAACCAGTCGAAGAATGCGCGCTCAGCCGGGAGAATCTGGAAGGGAGACATGCAGGCCTCCGGTGGAATCCTGTACGGGCAGCCGTGACCTGAGAGAGCAGCCACGACCTCTGGAGGGAGTGTAGCCGCCGGTGGTTTCCCCCCGCTGCATATGCGGGGAGCATCCTCGGCGTACACCAGGAAACGGACAGCTAGCGCGGCGGTCCGGCCCGCAGCCGCTGGATCACCTGCGCTGCCCGCTCCTCGCTGTGATGCGGAGTGGACCAGCGCGTCTCCAGCCACCACGTGCAGCCGGCCTCCGCCCAGGGGGTAACCTGCGCCGCGGCAGCGGCCGGGTCATCCGCTGGTGTCTCGCCCTCCATGATCACGTCGAAGCCCGGCCGGACTCCGCCCTGCTCATCTAGCCAGCGCAGCATCTCCCCGATGTCTCGCGGCTCTGTCTCGCGCCACTCGGTCTCCGTCAGGCACATCGGCAGGATACCGTCCCAGCGCAGCGCTCGGCGCATGGACTTTGGCCGGGGCCAGTCAGCCACCACCCAGATCGGCGGACGTGGCTTCTGGACCGGTAACACGAGGCCGGCCATATCCTGACGTACCGCCAGGTCCACGTTGTAGTGCTTGCCTGAGTAGGTGAGGTCGCCAGCCCAGAGCCCGGCGATGAGGTCAATGCCCTCGTCTAGCCGCTCGGCGCGGACTTTCCGATCCGTCTCCTCGCCAACGGACCCCAGCGCCGGATCGACGGCCCCGAGGCCTAGCGCAAGGATCGCCCGGCCGCCGGAGAGCTGGTCCAGCGTGGCCACCTGGCAGGCCAGCTTCCAGGGGCGCCGCCAGGGGAGCGGCGTCAGCAGGGTGCCAAGCCTGACGTGCGAGGTGCGCATCGCCATAGCGGACAGGAGGGCCCAGGGGTCTTCCCCGTACGCGGCCTCCCAGACGAAGATGCCATCCCAGCCAGCCTGGTCGGCAATGATCGCCTGATCGAGCTGCTGAGTGGCGGTACCGCCGGGAAGCACGAAGCCGTAGCGCATGAGAACCCTCCGTCTCGGGTGACGCGTGGTGCAACACCTGGTGACGGAGAGTAGGGTACTGGTGCCGAAGGGGCGGCGGCCTGGATTCCAGTGTTGGGCGCTCCGAACCCAGCGCGCAAGACCGAGTGTTGGCGCGAGCTACGACGCGGAGCCGGCGGTGGCCTTCTTGCGCGAGGTCCGGCGCTGCGGCTGGTTGCGCCAGCAGATGGAGCGCGCCTTCATGCACTCAGCCTGCTCGGGCTCGGACTCTGGCGGCGTGTTCTGGAGGCAGATGATCTGGTAGAGCAAGCGCCCACCCTGACCATCAGGCTCCTGCCCGATCGCCCAGCGCTCGCGGTAGAACGGGCACCACCCCTTAGAACGGTGCCAGTTGGGGTTGTCAGGGATGATGGGACCGTACCTCGGCGCGTTTGGCGGATTGTACCATAGGCCTTCCGCCCGGCCTCCCCTGGAGCCTGGCCGCTCATTGTTCCTGTTTCGCGCTGAGCGTCTCGCGAGCATGCGCCAGAAAGCCGGTCTGGCACGCACGTCGATCGGAGGTCCGCCGTGCGAGCGAGGGCACCCCGCGAAGCTTGAACTGCCCTTCCCTTTCCGTGCAGAATGCGTGACGCTGCGGGGGCAGACGACAAATCCGCGACACCGGTCAGATGTCGGTTTCGTTAAGCTTGGCAGACGATCTCGCTCCTGGGGTATCCACGCTATGCTGTTGCTCCGCCAGAGACTTCGTGCGGTTGGTCGGGTCCTCGTAGCGCTCACGGTCTTCTCCCTCATCTCTCAGCTCACTATCCCGTACGTGGCAGCCGCTCCCATACTGCAGGACGACGACGAAGTCACAGACGGCTACCTGAACCGCCTGCTTGGTGAGATCAACGCGAGACGACACGCTCTTGGCACGCAATCTCTGGTGTACGTGCCGCGTCACGCCAACGATGCCCTGGACGGCTACCTGCAGGACGCCGCGCCAGCCATGGCCTGGCCAGGGCCCTGCGGCCACGGGATCACCGGCGCGTTCGCCTGGGATTACGTCCTGGCAGCCGGCTTCTGGGGCGAGGCGCGTGGTGAGGTGATCGCCTGCCCGGGCCCCGAGCCGTACTGGACACCCAACCGCGCCGCCGAGACGTGGTGGAGCTCCCCCTACCATTTTGGGGTGCTGTACGGAGACCCTGATGCCAACGCCATCGCCTGTGGCGCGTATGGCACGCAGGGCGGCGGTAGCAAGAAGAAGCGGAACAACACCGGAGGTGACGCGGCGATAGCCGTGGTCTGCGTCACCTTCCGCGGCTAGCGCCCAGGCGTCAGCCTCCAGCGTTCGCGTGAGGCAGCCCGGACCTGGCCCGCTCCCTCCAACGGGCCACGTGGAATGGCCCATCTGGGCCAGGCATCCCGCCTTCGATCTCCCGTTAATGATGACGAGGCCCGACGGGTCGTTGGGCGCCGAGCGGATGCCGATCGCTGAGACCTGGCCAGTCTCGTGAAGGCGATGGGGACCGCTCGGACCGGCGACCCGTCGGGCCTCTGCCTATACTGAGCCATCAGCCATCAGTCGTCAGCATTCAGCCGGAGCGCGGAACGACGAGACTCTAGCTGACCGCTGATAGCTGAGTGCTGTCAGCTACCTCCAGCCCGCGCTCGCTGCCTCGC
>JADZDV010000457.1 GCA_020850915.1 Chloroflexota bacterium
AGGTCGCCCCCGACCTCTCGCGCCACGCGGTAGACGATGTCCAGGTTCAGGAAGGCCTCCGGCAGCCCGCCGGTGCCCTTCAGGCCCCAGCCGTTGGCCGACGTCCAGAGCATGAGCGGCTTGCGGTAGACGTTCGAGAGCCAGCCAAGGGTCCGGACCATCCCGTACAGCAGGTTGGTGTACTTGCCGTCCAGCTGCTTGCGCGGACTGTCGTCCAGGTGGGTGTCGGCGGAGAAGACGAAGGTCTCCGGCGTCCGGGCGAAGACCTTCTCCATGCTCGGGAAGAACGGCGCCTCACGCTCGACGTGGCAGGTCATCATGGTCCAGAGCCGCGGATTGATCGTCTTCCACTCGTTGGCGCACCAGGCCGCGTAGTCGGCCACCACGCCGGCGAGGAAATCGCCCTGCTCGAGGCCGGTGGCCCGGTCGAACGGCTTGCCGTAGCGCTCCTGGAACGTTCTGAGCGCGTGGGGCGACAGATCGGCGCCGAGCGGCTCGTCCGCCAGGTTGAGCGCCACGACGTTGCCGCTCCCGCGCAGGATGGTGTCCTCCACCCAGCGGTAGTACGCGCGCAGGTCCTCCTGGAAGCGAGGCGAGTAGGGCGAGGCCATCGGCTGGTCGAGCCAGATCTGGAGGGGCTGCTGATTGCGGTCCCGGCGCAGATCGTCCCGGTGGACGGCGTTCCACTCCGGCCCCATCTGCATCTGGTAGCCGATGCCGAGCAGGACCTCGAGGCCCACCTTCTCGGCCGCCTCCAGCGCGGCGCGGACAGACGAGACGATGCTCTGAGCCTCGCCGGCGCTCGCGGTGCGTCGGGTGATGGCGTACCAGACCGCGGGCGCCAGGCCCGGCTCGCGCACCCGGGGGTCCAGGATGCCCGGGTTGGGATGCGAGATGTAGACCGTGTTGCAGCCAAGCTCCTTCATCTGCTTGAAGGCGGTCGCCACACTCTCCGGGGCCGTGCCCGGCCGGGCGCTGTAGGCCCAGCCGACGCGGTTCGCGAACGGACGGGGGCGGAAGGTTGGGGCTGGCAGCGGCTGAGGCGGCGCCGTGACCGGGGCGGGCTGGAAAGCCGGCCGGGTACAGACGGCCGCCAGCCCTCCCATGCCCGCCACAGCGGCGCCGAGCAGGGCGACCGCGGTTCTGCGGGTCATGCGCGCGGGGACGAGGCGGCGAACGCGAGGAGGAAGCAAGGCCTGAGCCCGCCTACGAAGCGTGATGCGGATGTTCGCGGCATCTTACCAGCACGGGGCACGTGCCGATCACGCGTTGGTCCCGGTGCTGTATGGACCATCCTGACGCGCTCCGCGCCGGCTGGCTTCACAAGACGCCATGACAGGTCTTGCCGGGTGTTCGAGGAACTCGTTACCATGCGCCCCGCAGCCAGGAGCCTGTGTAGCGGTAGCACAGGACCCGGCGTTGGGGGAACCGCCGTTCATGACCGTCACTGCTCAAGGGTCCGGCAGGTCAGCACACGCACTCGCCGCGTGGCGCGTTTCGAGCGCGGTCGAATGGATCTCCGTCCCCGGCGCGATCCTGCTGGTGTTCGCGCCGGTTGTCCTGCCCTTTCTCTTCACAGCGACGTATGCGGTCGACGCGCCGCAGGGCGATCAGTGGGACTTCATTCCGACGATTCGCCAGCTTTATGAAGGGCGGCTCACGTTCGAGCAGCTTTTCGCCCAGTACACCGAGCAGCGTCTTCTGTTCCCTCGTCTGATCATGCTGCTCATGGTCGTCATCACCCGGTACAACGTCTTTGGCGAAATGTACCTCAGCTCGCTCATCATCTTCGCGACCTGCCTGACGTTCTTCATCATGTTTCTCAGGATGTTTCCCGGGCGCAATGTCCCACTCCTTGCCTTCTTGCCCGTCACCTTGATCCTGTGTTCGTTCCGGCAGTGGGATGGTCTTCTCTGGGGATGGCTGCTACAGTGGTACCTCGTTACCATCGGCTGTCTTGTTAGCCTCTATTTCGGCTCATACCCTCCGCGGAGGCGTCGGTATTTCGTGCTCTCGGCTGCTGGAGCCGTCTTCGCAACGTTCTCTATGGCGAGCGGTCTCCTGGTTTGGCCTCTCAGATTGATCCAGATGTTCTGGCAGCAAGCATCGCACCCAGACGAGACGAAGGGGAGGTTCGTCACCGCGGTCGCCGCCTGGTGCGGCATGTGGTTGGCCGTTACCATCCTGTACTTCCGAGACTACGTTCCCCCTGAGTTTCAGAACAGCCCCCTCTACCTGCTGAGAGATCCAGTCCAGAGTGCCGGCTTCGTCGTCATGGCCATCGGCAGCACGCTGTCGCTGGACGAACAACAGGCGCGCTCCTTTGGCCTGGCTCTCGTTCCGCTCTACGCGGTGATCCTGCTCAACGCCTGGAATCGTCGGTCGGCCATCAGCCGGTACGACCTGGTCTGCCTGGCGCTCGTGCTGTTCAGCCTGCTCTTTGTGGCGCAGATTCTGTTCGGGCGTTCCTGGCTCGGGCTCGGCAAGGCGATGGAGTCGAAATACGCTCCCATAACGCTGCTCGGGCTCGCAGGCGTGTACATGCTGGCGCTATCGGCGGTCGCGCGCGGCGACCGGCATGCGCAGCTCATCTTCGGCATGCTCGTCGCCACCATCTGCATCGGACTGGTGAGCTCCTACACGGTCGGGCTCGACGAGGGTCAGCGTGCGCTGAGGGATCGCGAGGCGTATCCGTATTACCTGGCAACGTACCGGCTCCAGGATGACAGCAGCCTCCAGCAGCTTGGCCACGACGCGGACTACGTTCGGAAGTATGCCGCCGTCCTGGAGAAGTACGGGTTGAGCGCCTTTCGGCAGCCACTCCCACGCCTGATCGGTGTCCTCCAGGAGTCAGAGCCGGCGACCTTCTTCGTGGACGAGTTCAACGGCCGCGTGAGCCCCCTGACGACCGGTGTGCAGCTCGACCGCCGACGCGAGCCAAGGATCGTCATCTCGGGCTGGGCGGTGGATCGCGCCGCGGGCGAGCCCGCGGCAGCCGTTTTCATCGACGCCGGTGGCCGGCTCCAGATCCCGGCCCGCTATGGATTGGTCCGCCCGGACCTGGCTGACATGCCGGGCTTTGCGCCTCCTCGGAAGGTAGGCTTCCGCGCGGAGTTCGCCAGCGCCCTGCTCAGGCCCGGCCCTCAGGTCCTACGAGTGCTCGTCGTATCCGCTGACGGCGCGTCCTACCGTGTGGGTCAGCACACGCTCAACCTCGACGTGCAGTAGCGCGGCAACGCGGGCGGTCTCGCCAGACCCCAGCCAGACTCCCGCCCAGACCCCTTCATGGCTGGTTGCTCGCACAGACTATACTTGCGTCGCGCGGCGGTTCTTTACCGGTGCTCGGCCACCGCGACGACGCCCTTGAAGTCGAGAACGCGCCATGCCGTTTGAACCACGTGCTGGGGATGATCTGGTCATTCGGGGCGTGCTGTACCGCGTCGCGGAGCATCCCGGTGCGCCCGGTCTCCCGCTGAGCCACGAGGGCGTGACCGCCACCGCCTATCGGCTGGCCGAGCCCGGCAACGCTGCTCGCGCCGTGGCGCTCAAGGTCTTCCGTCCGCGGTTCCGCATTCCCTCGCTGACCGCCCTCCCGGAGCGGCTTGACCGTTTCGCCGAGTTTGCCGGGCTGTCGGCTTGCCGCTTCGCCGTCCTGGAGCCGCGGCGGGATGACCGCCTCCTCGCGCGCCAGCCCGACCTGGCCTATGCCATGCTCATGCCCTGGGTCGAAGGGCCCGCCTGGTCCGAAGTGGTGGAGCAGAAGCGGCCGCTCGACGCCGCCCAGAGCGCCAGCCTCGCCCGGGCGCTCACGAACGCGCTGGTCACCCTGGAGCAGTACGGCGTCGCTCACTGCCAGTTGTCCGGCTCCAGCGTGCTGCTTCCCTCCCTGGCGCGGCGAGCGGCGGCCGAGATGACCGTTGGCCTCGTCGACGTCGAGCAGCTCTTCGGGCCCGGGCTGACCCGGCCGGAGGTGTTGCCGCCGATCGAACCGGGCTACGCGCACGCCCAGGCCGAAGGAGCGTGGGAGCCGCGCGCCGATCGCTTCGCGGGCGCCGTTGTCCTGGCCGAAATGCTCGGCTGGTGCGACGAGCGCGTCCGCGCGCGTGCCTGGGGCCAGAGCTACTTTGCCCCGCATGAGACACAGGTAGACGGCGAGCGCTACCGCCTGCTGCTCGGCGTCGTGGGCGAGCGCTGGGGCGACCGGGCGGCCGCGCTGCTCGATCGGGCGTGGCAGAGTCGCTCGCTCGCAGATTGCGCCACGTTTGGCGAGTGGCTGCTGGCCCTGCCCGAGGCGCCGGCGCCCGCGCGGCCCGCCGCCCCGCCACCATCCTCCGCCGCGGAGCCGGACGACCAGGTCCTGCGGGCGCTCCTGGAGGCGGCCGCGCGCGAGGAGCGCGTGGGACACCTGCTGGGCGCGCTGGAGCTGTACCGCCAGGCGCAGGCTCTAGCGCCAGCCGGCAGCCGTGCCGCGGCCGAGCTGGCGGCGATCGTCGCCAGACTGGAGGCGCTCACCGGCGAAGGGCCCGCGTCCGGCGCGCAGCCTCCCCGCTGGGCGCCGGCCCCGGAGCCCCGCTGGGCGCCGCCGGCGGCGCCTGAGCGACCGGTCGAGAGCGAGCCCGCGGCCGGGACCGCCGAGCTGTTCGACGCCGGCCTCACCGCGCTGGACGAGGGGCGACTGGCGGCCGCCCGCGAGCTGTTGACCATGGTCGCGCAGCAGGATGAGAGCTACGCGCGCGACGGCCGTACCGCGGTCACCGCGCTCGCGGAAGTCGAGCGGAAGCTCGCCGAGGCGCGGCGGCCGGCGCCGGCCGCGCCACCGCGCGGCGGGCGCCGACTCGTCGCCGGGATCGTCGGGGC
>JADZDV010000626.1 GCA_020850915.1 Chloroflexota bacterium
AGAAAAAGGTAGTGTACAGAGAATTGCGCAAAGTAGGAGGGTGGGTAGCGGAGTGAAGAGAACGGCTTGAAGCGAGCCGGCCAGGCTGTGTCTGTCCTTACGCGATTCGGTGGCGATCTTGGCCTAGCGCAATCGGCAGCCCCTGGCGATCAGCACCCTCAATGCGCGGGTGCTCCAGACCGCGAATCTGGCGACGCCCGCCCAGCAAGGGCGATTCGAGCGGATTCCGGGGGTGGTGATGCTTGATGGTATCTGGCTCAAAGTGTTGCTCCCCACCGAGGAGGAGTTCATTGATCGCAAGGGGCGCCCGCGCAAGCGGATGAAACTGCGCAAGTATCCGGTATTAGTGGCCTACCGGGCGGATCCACACCGTGGGGAACGCTGGATCTTGGATTGGGAGCGCGGAGAAGAAGAAGATCAAGCCAGTTGGCAACGTCTCTTGGAACGGCTCGAGAAGCGGGGCCTGGATGCCGCGCACGGTTTGCGTCTGATCGTCCACGATGGCGGAGCGGGTCTAGCCTAAGCCTTGGGATTGGTCGATTTCGATCCCCAGGTCGCCGACTAGCGCTGCATCTTCCACAAACTACAGAATGTGCGCCGCGATGACCCGGGAGGAGCGGCGGGAACGCTGCCCGGCCGTGCTACACGATGCGCGTGCGGTGTATCAGGGCAACGACGAAGGCGAGATTCGGAAGCGTTTGGCGGCGTTTCGAGAACGCTGGGCCGAGAGCGAACCCAAGGCCGTGGCGACCTTGGAGCGAGACTTTGACCGCACCCTGGCCTACCTAAAGGTTCGCGAACGAGCGCGCCAGGACGGGCAGGAATGGCGGGTTGAATGCCTGCGCACGGCCAGCCCACCCGAACGCATCAATCGGCATTTCCGTCAGAAAGCACGCCAGGTGACGGTTGCTCACTCCCAGAGGGGAGCGGACGCCACCATCGAGTTGGTGATCTACCACCACGGTTTGCTGCTGGATCAAACCTCCGGTGAGCCCTGGACCCGCTGCATCGAGGAGGCCCTGCTTGCTGCTTGATCCCATTCACCTTTACGCAATCCGGCGTACTCTACCCCCAGAGGTGGGCGCTGGTAAGCTCTCGCCCCATCGGGCATAATGGCACCCAATGACTGCGCCGAGGTTTGACCCTGAACATCACTGATATCATCGTCTGCCCGGTCGAGTGTCCCCAGGAGCACCGGTTCAGATTGGGCGATACCCCGTAGGCATCGCCCATTGATCAAGCTGGGGCCAATTGCGTACGGTGGCGTCGGCCAGGCCCAAATCAGCCCAGGAGGCGATTCTCCATGGCAGAGCAATGGCGGGGCGTATTTACCATCCCCTGCACCCCCTTCGATGATCAAGGCGTTTTGGACGTTGAGAGCCTGCGGCGGGAAGTCCAGTTCTGCATCGAGGCCGGGGCCCACGGAATCGTCAGCCCAGTCAACGCCAGCGAGTTCTGGACGCTCACCGACGAGGAGCGCAAGCGGGTGATGCGCATCGTCGTCGAGGAAGCCCGCGGGCGAATCCCGGTCGTGCTCGGCGCGGCCGGTACCTCCGATCAACACGCGGTGGAGTTCGCCAGGTATGCCCAAAGCCTGGGCGCGGATGCCATCATCGCCATGCCCCCCTACGTCCGGGTTGCATCCCCCAGGGATATCTTTGCGTACTATCAGGCGCTCTCCGGGGCCATCACCATCCCGATCTTCATCCAGAACCACGATGCCCCGGGGGGCACGCGGATGACCCCTGAGTTCGTCGCGCGGCTGGTTCAGGAACTCGAACACGTCGCGTACATCAAAGAGGAAACCATGCCGCCGGGCCACGCCATCACCGCA
>JADZDV010000458.1 GCA_020850915.1 Chloroflexota bacterium
TCGAGACCTGCAAGGCGCGGGGGATTGCCGTCTGCCGCCTGGCGGGCGGCAACGCCGAGACGGTGGCCGAGCACGTCTTCCTGCAGGTCTTGGCGCTCTACCGCCGTCTGCCCATGATGGACCGGCGCATTCGGACGGGTCTCTTCGTGAAGGAAGAGGCGCGGGGCATTCATCGCGAGATCCGTGGCAAGCAGGTCGGCATCGTCGGCTTCGGCTACGTGGGCAAGGCGTTGGCGCCGCGCCTGAACGCCTTCGGCGCGAAGGTCGTCTACTACGACCCGTTCCGTCCCAGCCCGGAACAGGAGAGGCAGTTCAACGTCAGCTTTATGGAGCTGGACGACCTGATCCGCGCCTCGGACATCATCACCCTGCACCTGCCGTATCAGGCCTCCACGCGCAACATCATGAGCGCCGAGCGCATCGCCATGATGAAGCCGGATGCCATTCTGGTGAACTCAGCGCGCGGCGGGCTGGTCGACGAGGCAGCGCTGGCGGACGCGCTCCGCGAGCACCGTGTCTGGGGCGCGGCGATCGACTGCTGGGAGCGCGAGGCCAATGGCGCCCACCCGATCCACGAGCTGGAGAACACCATCCTGACCCCGCACATCGCCGGCACGACGATCGACAACTGGGGCTACGTCATGCAGCGAGTGGTCTCGAACGTTCAGACGTTCCTGAAGGGCGAGCCGCTGCCGAAAGATGACGTGGTCTACCTGCCGGATTCCTACGGCACGTAGGGCCTTTGCGCCGGGCACAGGGGCCCCCAGTCCGGTAGGGGCAGGCCCCCGGAGCCTGCCCTGGCGATCGCCAGATCGACCCTTCGGTATGAGGAGCCACCGCGATGATGGAACGAGGGCGACCACGGGGAGCCGCCCCAACCGGGAGCGGGCATTGCGGAGAGGCCAGAAGCTCAGAGGTAAGAGAGGGAGGTTCTCATGAAGGTGAACCCGCTCAAGGCCGGTCTGGCCTCGGGACGCGTGCAGATTGGGAGCTGGATCAACATCGTGCGCAATCCGGCCGCGCTGCCGCTCTACAAGAGCGCCGGGCTGGACTACGGCCGGCTGGACCTGGAGCACGGCTCGCTCTCGATGGAGACGGTGGCCGACATGGCGGTCGCCTCTCGGGCGCTCGACTTCCCGCTGGTGGTCCGGCCGCCGGAAGGCAACCGCGAGTGGGTCACACGGCTGCTGGACGCCGGGATCTGGTGTCTCCACGTACCAGGGATCGAGACGCCGGAGATCGCCCACCAGATCGTCCAGGCGTCCCGCTACTATCCGGCGGGGATGCGCGGGCGGTCGTCGCTCGGACCGCAGCACGACTTTGAGCCGGACTCGGCGACGATCTCCAGTCTGTCGTTCCACAACGAGCAGGTCCACATCGCCGCCATGTTCGAATCGCTCGAAGCGTTTCGCCACCTCGACGAGATCGTCGGCATGGAGGGCATCGACGCGGTGGCCGTAGGTGCGAGCGATCTGTCCCAGGAGCTCGGCGTGATGGGCAAGCCGGAGCAGGAGCAGGTGATCGACGAGTACCGCGACCGGCTCATTGACGCGGCGAAGCGGCATGGCAAGGACGTCGCCATGCTGGTGAACACGGTGGACGAAGCGGTCCGCTGGATCGAGACCGGCGTCAGGATCATCGCCTACTCGTCCGACGTCAACGTGCTGCGCAACGGGTACGCCCAGGCAGTCACTCGGATGCGCGGTGGGAGCCGAAGCCAGGCCCGGGCCGACAACGTTTCCGATCCAGCCACACAGGAGCGAGCACGATGACTGATGCTGCCGCGGGCACACCGCCGCCGGCGGACCGGCGTTTCCGGTTCGCCCTTTCCATCAATCGCCTGCCGGGCACGAGGAAGGACTGGCAGGGGTACGTCGAGCAGGCCGACAATGAGGGGTATGACGTGGTCCTGCTGGGCGACCACATTGGCGAGGAGCGCTACTCCTCTCCGCCGGCCATGGCCGTGGCGGGCGGCTTCAGCAAGCGGCTTCGCTTCGGCACGATCGTCTTCAACAACGACCTGCGCCACCCGGCCATGCTGGCCAAGGACGTCGCGACCGTAGACGTGATGACCGAGGGCCGCTACGAGATGGGCATTGGCGCCGGCTGGATGAACAACGACTACCGGAACATCGGGCTGAAGAAGGACCCGGGGCCGATCCGCATCGAGCGGCTGGGCGAGAGCCTCCAGATCATCAAAGCGCTGTTCGCTGACGGCCCGGTCCGCTTCCAGGGCAAGTACTACACGATCAACGGCCTGGAGGGCTGGCCGAAGCCGATCCAGCGGCCGCGCCCGCCGATCCTGGTGGGTGGCGGCGGTGAATCGATCATCGCCCTGGGAGCGCGCGAGGCGGACATCATCAGCCTGAACCCGGTCCATCGCAAGGGCACCCGCGGCGGCGGGCCCGAGCTGTCCGACGAGAAGCTGGCTGAGCGGGCGGGCTGGGTCAAGCAGCATGCCGGCGACCGCTACCCACAGCTCCGCATCCACATGCTGGTCCACTCGATCCGCGTGACGGACACTACGCGGGCAGCGGCGGAGGAGCTGGGCGCGCAGTTCAGCATGAGCGCCGAGGAGGCCCTGGTCAGCCCGTACCTGTTCATCGGCAGCCCGGCTCGCATCCGCGAGCACATCCACCGCCTGCGCGAGCTGTACGGCATCTCGTACTTCTCGATCCGCTACCAGAACGCCGCGCAGTTTCGGGAGGTCCTGCCCCAGGTCTCCGGCCGTTAACCCGCCAACCACCCCTGGCGTTTGTCAGCCTCACGCGCGGACGGCCCCGGTAGCAGCCCGGTCCGCCCGAGAGGCGTTCAGGAGAGGAGCTTGCTCAATGGTCAGCCCCGCGCGCACGCGACCCGGCAAGGCGCACCTTCGCCGCGACAGTCAGAAGTGGGTCTTCGACTGGGTCATCAAGGAAACTGGTAATCCGCTCCATTTCCAGGCCGACGGGCGGGGACGCCTGCCGCGCAGCGTCAAGAACCACGACATGATCAGCAAGCACCTCGGCCTCCAGGCACGCCGCCTCGAGCGGATCGCCCAGGCCGAGGCCGCGGCGGGCCATCGCGAGACGGCGATGGAGACCTACTATCGCGCGGCACTCGAGTACCTCGACGCTCAGCACCCGGTGCTGGAGACCAACGACGAGAAGCGCTACCTGCACGGCAGCCTGATGCGCTGCTACGACAAGGTGCGCGAGCTGGCGCCGTACCGGATCGAGCACATCGATATCCCCTGGAACGGGACCGTTGTCTCGGGCAATCTGCACCTCGCCCCGGTGGACGGCCCGGCGCCGCTGGTCTTTTACGTACCGGGCTGCGACCAGACGAAAGAGGCCTGGCCGCATCCGTACTACAACCAGGCGCTCCAGCGAGGGCTGCACGCCTTCTCGTTCGACGGGCCCGGGCAGGGGGAGAGCAACCTGCGCGGCATCAAGCTCGCCTCGAACAACTACGAGGACGCGGCCTGCGCCGCGCTCGACTACCTGCTCCAGCGGCCGGAGATCGACGCGGACCGGGTTGGCGTGTACGCCTTGAGCTTCGGGTCGTTCTGGGGCCTGCGGATCGCCTCGCGCGAGCGCCGGATCAAGGGTGTGGCGGCGCCATCGGCCTCGTACTGCGACAAGTACTACCTTATGAACCAGGAGTCGCCGCGCTACAAGCAGCTCTTCGCGTACCTGACCCAGTCGTCCAGCGAGGCGGAGCTCGACGCCATCCTCGAAGAGATGACGATGGACGGCTACATGGAGCAGATCACTGCACCCGTGCTCCTGGCGGCCGGCGAGTTCGACCCGCGCAGCCCGCTGGACGAGATCTACCGGCTGTACGACCAGATCGCGGCGCCAAAGGAGCTGTGGGTCTTCTCGGACCAGCACCACAACCCCTCGATCGCCGGCGGCGGCCACACGCACGTCTGGCAGCAGGATATCCACGGCGCGATGTGCGACTGGCTGCGCGAGCGGTTCGAGGGCAAGGCGCTGCGCCACCCGGGCCAGGTGGTCTACGTGGACAACAGCTCGGCCGGCCCGAACGACGCATCGGCGACGTTGAAGCGAAGGTGGTACGAGTAGCTCTGACAGCGCTGACCGGTTGAGCGGCGTCTGACTCTTCAGGCGCCGCCCTGCTCAGTGGCTCAACCTGACGTGCACGCCCTCCCAGGCTGATCTCGCCATGGCGTCGGTGAGCTGGACGCTGCGCAGGCCGTCGATGCCGGAGGGGCTCGGTTCGCGGCCTTCGATCAGCGCGGCGCTGAAGGCCGCCACGCTGGCGGCATGAGCGTCCTTCGCCGGGTACTCCGAGCTGCGGGTCTCCCCGTTGACCAGCACCTCCAGCTCGCCGCCAAACCGGCTCCGGGTCAGGCCCTTGCCGGTGATGCGGCCTTTCGTGCCGTAGACGACAAAGCCGTTGTAGGGGTTCGGCGTCTTCTCGTTGACTTTCACCTGGGCGATGACGCCGTTGTCGAAACCGAAGATCGACATCGCCGTCTGCTCCATCACCCCGCGCGGCGTGTCGAACACCGTCGAGACGGTCACGATCTCCGACGAGAGGATGAAGCGCAGGATGTCGTACACGTGCACGCCGACGGTCATCGACGTGCCGAGGCCGGCCATCTGGGGATCGGCCCGCCAGGTCGCCAGGCTGCCGCCGGGCCGGGCGCCGGCGCTCGCCTCCAGCTCGACCAGCAGCACGTTGCCGATCTCGCCGCTGTCGACGATCCGCTTGACCTCGATGAAGCAGGCCATGAAGCGGTTGTGAAAGTTCACCCCCAGCCTGACGCCGGTCCTCGCGCACGCCTCGACGATCCGCTCGGCGTCGGCCGTGTTGATCGCCATCGGCTTGTCGCAGAAGACGTGCTTGCCCGCCTGGGCCGCCATGATCGCCTGCTCGGCGTGGAGCGAGTTCGGGGTGTGGATCGCCACGACGGTGACGTCCGGGTTGGCGAGCATCTCCTCGTAGCTCGTGTAGGCGCGTTGCGCGCCGAACCGCCCGGCGAAATCGTTCGCCCGCCGCTGCTCCCGGCTGACGACCGCGACGAGGTCGTTGCCGTCAAAGCCGGTGATGCCCGGGAGAATGCGCTCTTCAGCGATGCGTCCAGTGCCGATCAGACCCCAGCCATTCTTCGTTGTCATGGCGCGAACTGTACCAAGCACCCTGGCGCCCCGCAACTGCTCTCCCGGGCTGTCAGGCGCTAGTCCGGCATCGGCTTCAGGTCAGTCAGGTACTGCGGGTACTTCTTCTGCATCGCCTGGATGAACTCGATCGCGATAGCCTCTTCGACCTTGACCTCGCCTGGCATCTTCTTCTGTTCGATCAGCATCTTGGTATCGGCCTGGAACGCCTTGGTCGCGTTCGAGTTGTACCGCGGGTCGAAGTCGAGGTAGGTCAGGGCCTCGCGCAGGATCGGCACCTCCAGACCCGGGAGGGCCCGGGAGACCGCCTCGGCCGTGGCATCCGGGTTCTGGCGAGCGAACTGCTGGGACTCTGCCGTGGCGGCCCAGAGCTGCTCGGCGAGCTCCTTGTTCTTATCCAGCCAGGGCGTGAGCGTGACCGCGGTGATCCGCCCGTTGGAGACGTTGCCGCCTCGCACGATGACCTTGCTGCCCGGGATGGTGCGCTCGATCAGCACGCCGATCGGCTCTGTGGTCGCCGTGACGTCGATGTTGGCGGATGCGATCGCCGCGGCCTGGTTGGGCCCGGTGACCTGCATGAGCTGCACGTCGTCCGCCTTGAGCCCCACCTTGGCAAGATGAGCGCGCGCATAGGTGTCCGTGCCGCTCCCGAGCGACAGCCCCCACTTCAGCCCCTTGAGGTCCGCCACGCTGGTCGCGTTGAGGCCGGGCCGCACCACAATGGCGTTGTACCGGTCGTAGTTGACGTTGCTGGGGTCGTTGACCAGCAGGCTCCAGATCTTGAGGTCGATGCCCTGATACCGCGCGGGCGCGAAGCCCGACCAGGTCGCCACCGTGAGCTGGACATCCCCGGCCTGGACGGCTTTGATGGCCTCCGCCGCGGTCGCCAGCGTCTTGATCTTCAGGTCGATGCCGTGCTTGAGGAAGATACCCTTCTCCACCCCGATCCAGAAGGCGGAGTAGTTCATGTTCGAGATCAGCCCGATCCAGACCTCCGTGGGTGGCTTGCCGCTGGTTGGAGCCGCTTTGGGCGCGGCCGCCGGAGAGGCTGCCGGCGCGGCCGGTGCGGCCGGTGCTGCTGGCGCGGCGGCA
>JADZDV010000459.1 GCA_020850915.1 Chloroflexota bacterium
ACCCGATCTGGCGGGTGGTGAGGGCTTGGTCAGCCTCCATCGGAGGGCCAGCAGCGTACTCCGGAGATGGGGGCGGGCTTAGCTTGATGCCTATGGGCGCAGCAAGCAGCGCCCCTACCGGTCTGTCCACCAGACCGCAACATGGTTCGGGCGCACCCCGAGCTGCCCCTCCGCTCGCGCTGGCACCACGCCTCGGATACGATCAGTCGGAAGCTCGACCTTTCGAGTCACCCAATCGACGGAGGATGGTGTGCCAGAGCATTCCGAGGCCTACTTACGCGGCGCGGAGATCCGACGGCAATCGCTCGGGGAGCATGGCGAGGCGCGGCGACGGCTCTTCGAGGCGTTCGACCCGCTGCTGATGAAATACCAGATGGAGTTCGTCTTCGGCGAGGTGATGTGCCGCCCCGGCCTCGACATGAAGACCCGCGAGCTGATTACGCTGGCGTTGGCCATCGGCCTCGGCCGCGATCGAGAGATCCGCAGCCACACCCGCGGCTTCCTGAACCACGGCGGCACCAAGGAGGAGCTGGTCGAACTGATCCTTCAGCTCCAGGTGTATGCGGGCTTCCCGGCCGCTGTGAACGGCGTCTACGGCATCATGGAGGTCTTCGAGGAGCGCGGCCTCTGGAAGCGCCCCGCCGACGCGGAGGCGTAGGTCCAGTGTGAGGCCGGGTTTTCGCCCGGCCTCTCTTCTATCCGTCTCAGCCCGTTTCAGCCGGCCGACGCCTCGAGCGGGAGGAGGCGGCCGTTCTCCATGACAAGCCGATTGTCGATCCAGACGGTCGCCCCGCTCATGATGCAGTCCAGGTGCGTCGCGCTCCTGACCGTGCCGCCAATGTCCAGGTTGCCGCCGAGCGCGACGACCACGTGGCCGAGCTTCTTCTTGTGCTCCTTGATGTTGTCCCGCACCAGCGCGGCGGGGTTGATCCCCAGGCCGACCTGCGCCGGGCAGTTCCAGGAGCCCTCGTCCCCGTAGCGCTCGATCAGCGCCCGCACCTCCTCGGCCTGCCGACCGCCCCGCGGGTTGCCGTCCGCCCAGCCCTGCCTGACCTCGAACGAGACCGGCTCCGTGAGAGTGCCAATACCATGGATCGAGACGTCCGCCACGAGGCGGCCGTTGCTCGTGCCCTCTACCGGGCTCATGTGTACAACGCCGTCCGGGAAGCCGCCGGCGAGGATCGCCAGCCCCGGTCGCGCGGTCGCCACGCCGGTGTTCGAGATGGCGGCGCGGCCTTCGATGCTGAAGGCGAGGTCCGTGCCGGCTGGCGTGGCGACTCGCATGCGTCGGCCCTCAGTCATCGCTCGGTTCAGCGGCTCGGCGTCGCGAGCGATCTGGGCGTAGTCCGCCGCGCAGCCGCCGGAGATCAGGTACTCTGGTTTCAGCTCCTCCGCCATGATGAGTCGTCGCCCCTCCATCATCTGGTCGAGGACGATGGCTGAGTGCAGGATTGACTGGGAGGTGACCGCGACGATCAGGTCGCTGGCGCCCATCGCGGCGGCAGCCTGCTGGGTCGGGTTGTCGTAGGGGAAGCGCCGTGGCGGCGCGATCACGACGGTCGGATCGAACCCGAGCTGGCGCGCCGCGATGAGAAACGCCTGTGGAATCGAGGCGTCGGTGTCGCGGTCGGTCAGAATCAGGACGCGGTCGCCCTCGCGGGCGTTGAGCTCCAGCGGAATACGCGCGTAGCGCGCCATCTCCGCCATCCGCGGGTCGATCATGCAGCCTCCAGAGAACTCGTCGATCGTCGAGGATGTCGCGTCGCCCCCGACGCTGTCAAGCTCGCCGACGTGTCCGTGCCGGCGTGTGCCGGCTGTCTGCTAGCTCTGGCGGAAGCTCGCCCGTCAGCCGACGGTACACCTCGACGTACTGGCCCGCTGAGCGGCTCCAGGAGTGGTCGGCGGACATGCCTCGCTCCTGGATGCCGCGCCACAGCGAGCGCAGCTTGTAGACCTCCAGCGCTCGCGACAGGGCCAGGAGCAGCGCTTCGGCGGAGAACGTCTTGAACAAGAACCCGTTCCCTCGGCGCTCGTCCTGCCAATCGAACACTGTGTCGATCAGCCCGCCGGTCGCGCGAACCACGGGCACGGTCCCGTAGCGCAGGGCGATGAGCTGGCCGATGCCACAGGGCTCGAAGCGGCTTGGCATCAGGAACATGTCAGCCCCCGCGTAGATCCGCTGAGCGTACGCCACGTCGTAGCCGAGCCTGACGGACATGAGACTCGGGTGGCGCTGGACGAAGTCGGAAAAAGCCGCCTCCAGGCTCCGGTCGCCCGACCCGATCATGATGACCTGCGTATCTGCCTCGCGCACGAGCGCTTCGAGCGCCGGGATCACGATGTCCAGGCCCTTCTGCTCGGTCATCCGGGTGACCAGCCCGATGACCGGGACGTCCGGACGAAGGGGCAGACCGGCCTCGTGCTGAAGCGCCGCCTTGACCTCGGCCTTCAACCCGAGGGTGCCGGCGCTGAAGTTGGGCGAGATCGCCGTATCGGTCTCCGGGTTGAAAGCGTCCACGTCGATGCCGTTCAAGATGCCCCGGAGCCGTGCCGCTCGAGCGCGAAGGAGGGGATCGAGTCGCTCGCCGAACTCGGGCGTGAGAATCTCCTGAGCGTAGGTGGGGCTGACGGCAGTGATGGCGTCAGCGTGGCGCAGACCGAGCGCTATCATGCTCTCCAGTGAGACGCCGTCGACCTGTTCGGCAACGGCCTCGGCCGGCACCAGATCCCATCGTCGCCGGTACCGCTCGTCGAACCACCCCTGGAACGCGAGATTGTGAACGGTCAGCACACCGCGAGCTCGTGAGAAGACGTCGCCGCCGTCGCGACCGAGCGCGAG
>JADZDV010000460.1 GCA_020850915.1 Chloroflexota bacterium
CCGGCTGCGCGATGCGCGCCAGGTGCCGCGGCTGGACGAGCTGATCCGCCAGCGCGCCGCCGAGCTCAACCTCGGTGCCTCCTGGGCTGCCCCCTAACTCGCCCTCCCCGGCTTATTGAGCAGATACTGCCTGTCGGCATCTCTGGATTTTCGGATCTTGAAGACGCTGTGCCGGCTGACCTGCTGGATCTCGCCAGGGATGACGAGCAGCGAAGCATTCCGAGCATTGCCAAGGACCGCCGAGCGACCAGGGCCATCGAGCACATCGTCCGTGAATTGCCGACGATGCACACTATTGTCGCGGGTGACAGCCGGCAAATGGACGCCGTTCCCGGCGAGAGCGTTCACCTGGTTGTCACCTCACCGCCGTACGGAACGCTCAGAGCGTACCCACGGTATGAATCGCGGCTCGGGTATATCGACGACTACGAATCCTTCCTACTCGAGCTAATTAAGGTCTGGTCCAACGTCTACCGCGTGCTGGTGCCGGGCGGACGGCTCATCGTCGTCGTTGGTGACGTGTGTCTGCCGCGTCGCATGTATGGCCGCCATGTTGTGTTCCCTCTCCATGCCAGCATTCAGGAGTACTGTCGCAAGATATGGTTCGACAACCTGGCACCGATCATCTGGTACAAGATCGGAAAGGCGAAGTTCGAAGTTGACGGCTGGCCTGGTTTCATCGGAAAGCCCTATGAATAGAACGCCATCATAAAGAACGATATTGAGTACATCGCTTTCAGCGAGAACCTGGCGAATATCGGCGGCCATCATTAGCAGCCCGTATTCTGTGGGCTATTCCTGAGGACAATCACCGCGAGTGGTTTCGACAAGTCTGGTCGATGGGTGGCGCTTCCACTCGGAACCACCCGGCCCCGTATCCCCTGGCTCTCGCCGAACGCCTCGTACGGATGTTCTCGTTTGTCGGAGACAATATCCTCGATCCGTTTCTCGGGACTGGGACGACAAGCCTGGCTGCCGGACGATGGGGCCGGAACAGCATGGGTCTTGAGGTCGAGCCCACGTACGTCGAACGAGTCCTGCGACGCCTCACAGCGGCCGGGCTGGTCGTCACACCACGTTGAGCGCTGAGGGAGTGTTTGGATGGCCGGCATGAGCGCCTCGGACTCATCCCCCGGCGAGTGGTGTACCGCACTCCTGGACGCGCTCGCTGATTTCAAGACCCGCGCGCCCCGTGCTTCGAATCGAATGACGAAGATCCAGGAGCTAGTCCGGGACGAGCTTGAGACGCGGTTCAGCGCGCTCGGGCACCTGGCTGAGACAACGCCCGAGCGACCGCCGCGGGGGGCGCACCGAACGAAATGCTGGGATGTCGTTTTCCGCTACGCCGACCGCGTGCAACTCGCTATCTCGACCAAGTCCATCATGGCGAACGTTTCCGGTACCGTCCCGAACCGAATTGACGATGCTATGGGCGAGTGCGTCAACATCCACGCCCACGATCCAGGTATGGTGCTCGGATATCTTCTTGTGATGGACGCCACCGGTGGCGAAGTCAGGAACAACCAGGGCAGACGCTGGGTCGATGTCTTTGCCGAGTCACTCCTGAGCTTCCCCGGGCGGCGCTCAGAACAGGATGCGCGGGAGCTGTTCGAGGCCGCCCGACGTTGGTGATGTGCCAGGTGATCCGATCTCCCTTGCTGACCTCGATCATCTCCGGGTTGAAGTGGCCGCGGATGGCGGTCACGAACATCTCGACGTCCGCCTCGTTCCGCGGTACTCGCTCGTGGCCTATCGCCGTGGCATGAGGACTCTTCGACTGGGCCGGTGGATCCCAGTCGATCTCCAGTTAGACCGATCACGGCCTGAGGCGTTCGGCGGGGATGATCTGGGTGCAGTGTGGCTCCGCCATATCCAGCGGCATGTCGTCCAGGAGCTGCTTCGTCTCGTCGGGCTGGCTGATGTCGATGAGTCGGAAATCCTGTGGCAGGAGCGGGCCAACCTGTGCGAAGCGGTCCACCGACCACTTGTTCAGCGCCACCAGGAGCGACCCGTCCGGTGAGACGGTACCGCCCTCCACCGCGGCCAGGTGCCCGATGTCGTACTGGACCGGCAGCTTCGCCTCAAGCTTCCAGCCGTCATCACGGTACGGTGCTCCCAGACTTCAGCGCGCCACCGCGCTATCGAGGAAGAGGCTGGTGCAGGCGCCTCCCTGGTTGTCAAACTGGGTGTGCAGGGGGCTCAGCCCTGGCTCGACCCGGGTCTCCACTACGCCGATGAACGGCAGAATCGGCACACCATAGTCGTCCTGCTGGTTTGCGCCGCTGTCCATCGTCTTCTTGAGCTTGTCGAAGCCGCGGACCGTCACGTGCGGGTCGAGCTTGCCAGCGACGATGATGTACTCGCATGTCTCCCCGCGCGTGGCGATGGGCAGCAGCCCGGTGCGCCCGGTTCCTCGCATCAGAAGGCTGGGACGCCCGCCTGCGCGCTGGCGCGAGCACACCTTCGCTCAGCAGGGTGATGCCCGAGGAAGCGAGGCGGAAAAGGGATGTGAACGTTTGAAGACGCGAACGGGACGGCCCTTGTTCCGCGCCGGGGCGCTCAGACCTCGGCGACGGCGCCGTTCTGTACCCGGTAGAAGCGGGCGCGGCCCTGGTAGCCGAGGCCAAGGTCCGCCGGGTCGGTGGCGGTCAGCAGGGTCTGGCCGTCGTTGGTCACGCGCGCCAGCACGTACGCGCGTCGGCGCGGGTCCAGCTCGGAGAGCACGTCGTCCAGCAGCAGGATCGGCTGCTCGTCCGTCTGGCTGCGCATGTACTCCGCCTCGCACAGCTTCAGCGCCAGGACCGCCAACCGCTGCTGGCCCCGCGAGCCGAAGGTGTTCAGGTCTACACCGTCCAGGCGGAAGGCGAAGTCGTCGCGGTGCGGTCCCACCAGGGTGACCGCCTGCTCCGACTCCCGCTGGGCCACCTCGGCCAGCCGCGAGCGGAAGGCGGCAGCGATCGCCTCCGCCGAGACGTCCGCCTCCTCCAGCGGTGGCAGC
>JADZDV010000627.1 GCA_020850915.1 Chloroflexota bacterium
CGCTGGTGAACCTGAACGAGAGGTATTTCAAGAACCAGGTGGCTTACTGGACCGAGTTCATCAAGCATCCGAACTACGACGCGTATTGGAAGGCGCGCGATCTGCGGGTGGGGGCGAAGAACGTGAAGCCGGCGATGATGACGGTGGGCGGGTGGTTCGACGCCGAGGACCTGTTCGGGGCGCTGCGGCTGCATGAGGCGATCGAGAAGGAAGGGCATCCGCCGCAAAACACCCTGGTGATGGGGCCGTGGTATCACGGGCAGTGGGGCGGCGACCCGGGGGAGAAGCTGGGGTTTGTGGACTTCCGCTCGAGGACGGGCGAGTATTACCGCGACGAGATCGAATACCCGTTCTTTCTGTATCACCTGAAGGGGAAAGGGGAAGGAGATTTCGCGAAAGCGTACATGTTCGAAACGGGAGCGAACCAGTGGCGGAAGATGGAGGCATGGCCGCCGAAGCAAGCCGAGGCGGGCGAGTTGTATCTGCTGCCGGGCGGGAAACTCGGCTTCGAGAAACAATACGACGGGGGAACGCCGTTCGATGAATATGTGAGCGATCCGGCGCGGCCGGTTCCGTTTGCGCCGGGGATCGTGAAGCAGATGACGCGCGAGCACATGGTGGACGACCAACGGTTCGCCTCGACAAGGCCGGATGTGCTGGTGTACCAGACGGCTCCGCTCGAGGGGGACGTGGTGCTTGCGGGGCCCCTGAAGCCGGAGTTGTTCGTTTCGACGACGGGGACGGATTCCGATTGGGTGGTGAAGCTGATTGACGTGTATCCGGACGATTATCCGGACCCGGACCCGAATCCGGAGAAGGTGACGATGGGCGGGTTTGAGCAACTGGTGCGGGGGGAGTTGTTCCGCGGGCGATTCCGGGAGGGTTTTGAGAAGGCGATACCATTCGTGCCGGGGAAGGTGGAGAAGGTGGAGTACCGGATGCCGGACGTATTCCACAATTTCCGGCGGGGGCACCGGATCATGATTCAAGTGCAGAGTTCATGGTTTCCACTGGTGGACCGGAATCCCC
>JADZDV010000461.1 GCA_020850915.1 Chloroflexota bacterium
CCATCCGCTCGCTCCTCGAGCCGCCCGGTAGCCTCGGCGTTTCACGGCGGCAGTACACTGTACCGGAAGACCCTGGGCGGCTCGCGAGTCGACCGGAGCGATTCGGACGTTGACCTCCAGACGAACGAGCGGCCCCGATGAATGCCATCGGGGCCGCTCGTTCGACGTCGTCGGTTCTTCCGGGAGTCGAGAGCTCCCCGCCTGAGCCGGGAGCCGCGTCTCAGACGTTCGCTGGCACCGTGCTCGCCTTTGCAGCGACCGGACGCGCAGCCTTGCGGGCCACGCCATCCGGCAGCACCATCCACGCGACGACCAGCAGCGCGAAGGCGACGAACGCGATGATCTCCATGATCGATTCCCTCTTCCTTTCTCTGCCGATGGTTTGATCGTTCCCAAGTCCCAGAGACCGACTCGTGTCTCGGGTCAGACGGTCGGGCGCAAGGCCCAAGCGTCGGAGTTACGTGAGCTGGTACGCCACCTCGCCGTGCTGGCTGACGTCGAGGCCGAGGGCCTCCTCACGCTCCTCGACGCGGAGCCCGACAGCCAGGTCGATGGCCTTCAGGATCACGAAGGTCAGCACCGCCGAGTACGCGATGGACGCGGCCACCGCCATGAGCTGAATGAGGAGCTGCAGCGGGTTGCCGAAGAAGAGGCCGTTGCCGCCCGCGTCGTTCACCGCCAGCGTGGCGAAGCCGCCGGTCGCCAGCGCGCCCCAGATCCCGCCGACGCCGTGGACGCCGAAGACGTCCAGCGCATCGTCAACACCCAGCCGCCTGGTGACCTGGATCGCCACGTAGCAGAAGACTCCCGCGCCGAGACCGATCAGGATCGCCGCGCCGATGGTCACGTAGCCCGAGGCTGGCGTGATCGCCACCAGGCCCGCCACCGCTCCAGCCGCCGCGCCGACGACGCTCGGGTGTCCCTTGTGGGCCCAGCTCACCGTCATCCAGGTCAGCGCGCCCATCGCGGCCGCCGTGTTCGTCACCATGAGGGCATTCGCGGCGAGGCCGTTCGCGGCCAGAGCGCTGCCCGCGTTGAAGCCGAACCAGCCAAACCACAGCAGGCCAGCGCCCAGCACGGTCATCGTGACGTCGTGCGGGTCCATCTCTTCGGTGCCGTGGCCAGAGCGCCGCCCGAGCACCAGGGCCGCCACCAGGGCCGACACGCCCGAGGTGATGTGGACCACCGTGCCGCCGGCGAAGTCCAGGGCGCCCAGGGCCTTGAGCCAGCCGTTGGTACCCCAGACCCAGTGCGCCACCGGATCGTAGACCAGTGTCGTCCACAGCAAACAGAAGATCACAAACGCCTTGAACCGCTTCCGCTCCGCGAACGCGCCGGTGATCAGCGCCGGCGTGATGATGGCGAACATCATCTGGAACGCCGCGAACGCCAGGTGCGGAATGGTCGGCGCGTAGTCCGGGTTTGGGCTGCCGCCCACGCCGTTGAAGCCGAACCATTCGAGCCCGCCGATCAGCCCGCCCCGGTCAGGCCCGAACGCCAGGCTGTAGCCCCAGAGCACCCACTGGACGCTGATCAGGGCCAGGATGAAGAAGCTGTGCATGATCGTCGAGAGGACGTTCTTGCGGCGGACCAGCCCCCCGTAAAAGAACCCCAGCGCTGGCGTCATGAGCATGACGAGCCCGGCTGAGGCCAGCACCCATGCGGTATCTCCCGCGTTGACCTCCATCCAGACCCCCGGCAGAGTGGTGTGGCCGTCCCGGTGCTGCTGACCGGCTCACGGACACCCTCGTCCGTCTGGGACCATGATAGGTCCACAGGCTGCCCAGGATGACTGGCGGATTGGACGAATTGGAGGGCCGTCATTTGTGCAGTGCATCCAAGACCTCACCGTCGCGCTACCGGCTTCGGGGCGAAGCTAGCCACGGGTCGCGCGGCAGTCGAAGCGTGGCTGGACGGGCACGGCGCTGAGCGAGGACGGAGCTGACGAGCGGCTGGTGGGAGGCGCGCTCAGGCGGGGCTATCGGCCCGGCGCGGCTCAGGCGCTCTGTGGCGCGCTTCGTCACGCGGGCGCAACCGCGCCCAGACTCGCGGGTCGAGCAGCGGCAGGAGGCATGGGACGATGTACAGCGGCAGCACCCAGCCGGGCAGGCTGGTGCTCCAGTAGTGGCGGTTGTACATCGCAATCGGCGCCGTCAGGGTGATGGCCAGGAGCACCCTGGTCAGCCAGCTCCTGAAGCCCAGCGGGATCGCCAGCATGAAGCCCCACGTGTGGTACCAGGGCATGACCCAGGTATTGACCAGCAGGAGGAAGAGCAGGAAAACCCGCGAAGCGGCGACGAGCGTGCTCCTGAACGTTTGCAGGCGGAGCAGCTCCCAGGCGAAGTAGACCAGGAACACTACGCGGGAGAGCCACTTGAAGGCAGTCCGCGCGGTGTCCCAGCTCTTCTGCTGGTCTTCGAGTCCCGGATCCAGCACTCGGTCGGCCAGCGTGAGGGCGGCGAGGTCTGGCAGCCAGTTGTTGTACATCGGTCCGGTGGACCAGAACGACACGAGCTGGAACGTCTGTGGCCCCTCGTACCAGGGCTTGTACAGGGCGAGGGTGGTCCCAAGTGAGATCGCCACGCTGGCGGCGATGACGAGTAGCCGCTGGTGCAGCGTCTGGCGCTGCTTCGCCCAGTACAGCGCGACCACCGGAAGGATCAGGACGGGCGTGACCTTGATCAGCGCGGCCAGGGTCAGCATGGCGATCGCCAGCGCGTGCCGCGCGTAGGCCAGCAGGACGAACGCCCCCAGCACAAACGTCATCATCAGAACGTCGTTGTGGCCGCTGGCGCCGAACTCGAACAGCAACAGGGGGTTCCAGGCGTACAGCAGCACGCCCGGCCCAACCCAGCGTGAGCCCATCCGTCGGAGCAGCAGGGCGAGCAGGCCGATGTTGGCGATGTTCGTCACACCGGCGACGAGCCGGTAGACGAGCGTCTGGTCGACGAGTGATCGGTTCGCGGTGAAGCCGGTCAGCCACCAGGAGAAGTCGAGCCAGAGCGGGCCGTAGATGGCCGGTGAGTAGTACCAGACCGGGTGGATCCAGGTCGTCATCTGATCCCCGGCGAAGTAGCCGGGGACGTACAGGTACGGGTTCAGATCGTAGACGCGGGCGATGTAGCCGTACATCGCATACGAGAACAGATCGGTGGTGACGATGCCGGGCATGAGCATCATCGTTACCTGGAACACCACCGCGCACGCCACGATCAGTCCGACCAGGAGCCGACTCGCCCGCGCCTGGCAGACCACCAGGAACGCCAGCAGGTAGACCGCGAACGAGAGGACCCACCACAGGGTGAACATCGTGGTGAGCTGCTCGAGCGACGTTGCCGCTGTGGGGAACCAGGCTTCGAACTGGTAGAGCAACGGTCGGAACAGATCCCAGGCCTGGCCGTACTGGATCAGGTACTCCTGGCTGAAGTCCGCCCCCTGGGTGAGGTCGAACGTGACTGGCCAGACGGCATACGCGGCCGCCTCCAGGCAGACGGCCAGGAGGAGCAGCAGAGCCAGCGCAAGGCACGGCGGCAGACGCCACGCCGGTCCTATCGCCTGCCGCGGCGTTGCGCCCCGGGCGCCCGAGGTGTGCAACGTCAGCGCCGTGCCGCTAGCCGCGCTTCCGGGCAAAGGTGACGAAGATATCGCCAAGGTCCACGCTCACCAGGCGATCGCCCTGACCGCGGCGGTTGACCACCCACTCCAGCAGTCGCGCGACCGGCCGGCAGTAGGCCTCCAGTCGTGAGACCAGGTATGCGAGGCGCACGACCCGCTTGTGTGCCACGGACCGCGCCACCTCGAAACCAGCCTCGGCGAGCATCTGCCGGAGCGTGCTGGGGGTGAAATAGTAGAGGTGCATCTGCATGTACCAGGGCCAGTGCCGGCCAAGCACGCGGGGGAACCAGGCTTCGACGTTCATCGTCGAGATGGCCAACAGGCCGCCGGGACGGAGCAACGCGGCAGCGTGCTGCAGCTCGGCCAGCGGGTCCGCCAGGTGCTCGATGACGTCCCACATGGTGATGACGTCGAAACCCCCGGCCGGCAGGCTGACCGTCCCGAACGTCCCGTGAAGAACGTCCAGCCCGCGCTCTCGCGCCCGGTCGACCGACCAGCGCGACGGCTCGACACCCGAGACGTCCCAGCCGCGCTCCCGGGCGACGGTCAGAAAGACCCCGGTGTGGCAGCCGACGTCCAGCAGACGCCCCGTCGCCTCATGCTGCTCGAGATCGTCGAGCACGCGGTTGAACGTTGCTATCCGGCCGGCCTGCTCCTCCTCGTACCGCTCATCTACGACTTCGTCATAGGCGGCCACCAGGTCGGAAGGCTCAGGCTGCGGATTCTGCCGCACCAGCCCACAGCCGAGGCACCGGACAATCGGCCCGCAATGGCCGTACGCAGAGCTCGTGCAGGCGAAAAGCTCGGAGGTTTCAAAGTCGGCAATCCCGTCCCGCTCGGGATACAGCTCTCGGGCCGACTCTGAGCCGCACAGGTTACAGCGTACGGAGCGGAGGTTACTCTTCAGGCGTAAGGTATCGAATTCGGCGCAAGACACTGGACGAATATTATTCATACGGCGCGTGGTGTGCAACCATTCCCTCGAGGTCGGACCCCTGGATTCGTTGAGACTCAGGCTCGACAAGCGCCCCGTGCCGCCATGCCGCCCGGTCTCTCCGGGCCTGCAAGGTGCATACCACTGTCATGCGTTCGGGGCGATGCGCAGCAGGACGAACCGGTCGTCCTGCCAGAGCGTCTCCACACGGAGGAAGGCGGCGTAGAACGGCTGCCGGCCCTGCTCGGACCAGACGTACCGCACACCATAGCGCTGCACCAGGCGCTCCACCACCTCCCGCGAGTAGTCTGGTGAGTTGATCAGGAGCGGATAGCCCGGGGCCAGGTGGTAGAACGGATGCGCCCCCAGCAGTGGACCCGGTGGACTCGTCCGGAGCACAGCCGCCGCCTGCGCCACCCGGCGCACCTCCTCGAACCACGCCGTCTCCCCCTGGCTGCCGAAGTTGTCCGTCACGACGCCGCCGTCATAGTAGTAGGTCCGACTCGGCAGCGACCGGAACGTCCAGACAGACGTGATGACCGTGAGACCGATTGTCAGGACGACCAGCGTTGCCCGCAGGTCCAGCGGGCGGAGCTGGCTCAGGCACCAGCTTCCGAGCAGCGCGGCGAGCGGGAGCAGCGGCACGAGGTAGCGGAACTTCGTCGTTGGCCAGAGCAGCACCAGCGCCAGGTGCGTGGCCGCCAGGACGAGCAGCCCCGCGAACGGCGCGGCGCGCCCGCGCAGCAGCCGCCAGCCGAGCACCAGACCCGCGGCCAGCGCGAGCTGGCCGAAGAGTGGGACGACGACGAAGCTCTGGCGCAGCACGAAACCAACGTTGCCATAGAGGTCGCCGGCCACGCGGCGCACGGTTGCCGGGAGACCGCCGCCCGCGCCCGCTGGCCGCTTGACGACTCCCGCCCCAGTCACGAGAACGTCAACCCGTTTGTCCGATCCGCCAAGCTGCCGCTGCAGCGGCTGGCTGAAGACCGGATTGCCGTAGGTGACGGTATTGAACGCTAGCCAGGGGAGGACGACGACGAGCGACGACGCCAGCCCCACCGCCAGCACCCTCAGCCAGCCCCCCCTCGCCTGACGCTCCTTGACGGTTGACACCGCGCTCCCGCGACGCTCGGCCCACCAGCGCAGCCCGAGCGTCGCCGCGAACGCCGCTGGTAGAATGGCCGCCGGGTAGTTCACCAGGTAGGAAACGCCCATCAGGAGACCGACGACCATCGCCTCGCCGCTGTGACCGGGCGCCACGCGGGACAGGCGCCAGACGAACAGCACGTACAGCAGCGCCAGCAGGCTCCAGAGCGAGCCGTTGCCGGCGAAGTCCACCAGCAGGTAGGAGGCCGCGCAGAGCGCCGCCGCGAGCAGCGCCGCGCCGCGGCCGACGAGCCCCCGGCCGCACAGGTACACGGCCGGGACCAGTGCCAGGCCGGCCAGCAGCGACCAGAGCCGCAACGCGAGATAGCTGTCGCCAAGGGCCAGCCGGCCGATCGCCCCGAGGAGCGGCCAGAGGGGAGGATGCTGGTCTGGCGGGTACCCGAAGCCGAATCGCTCGATCGGGTAGAAGCGGACGTCCACGATCGGCACGAGCAGTCGTCCCTGGAGGGCGACAGAGTCGGCGATCGCCGAGTCCAGCACCACATCGCCGTGCGGCCAGAGGTTGAAGCCGACCGCGGCAGCGCGCGGCGCCAGGCCCAGCAGGACCAGCAGCGCCACGAGGAGCCAGTCCCGTCGGCGGTCCGCGAGCAGGCGGGGAGTGAGCATGGCGGCGATTATAGGCAGGCCGGCGCCGTCACCGGGCAGCGAGCAGCGAGCAGCGAGCAGCGAGCAGCGGGCAGCGGGCAGCGGGCAGCGGGCAGCGGGCAGTCCGTATCATAGGAAGGGTTGACCGGCCCGGCCGCCCGTCGCCGGGTGGGTCGCTGCCAACGAATGGGTGATCGCCATGCTCTTCGTCCTGATCCTGCTGCTGATCGTCTTCGCAGTCATCATCTTCCTCACAGCGCACCTGGTCGGGCTGATCCTCCATCTGTTCATGGCCGCCGTGATCGGCGCGCTGGCTGACGCCGTGGTCCCCGGCCGTCTGCCGTACGGCTTCCTGGGGGCCATGGTGGCCGGGCTGATTGGGAGCTGGATCGGCACGGCACTGCTGCACCAGGTCGTGGGGCCGCTGGGACCGCTCGGTCTGAGCGTCTTTGGCGTCCCGCTCATCCCCGCGTTCCTCGGCGCCGTTCTGGTCGCGTTCGTCGCGCGAGCGCTGGCACCGCGCGCTGTTCGGTAGGCCAGGGTGACCGTCGCCTGGCCGGCTGGTCGTGACACGGCCGTCGTAGGGGTCGCCGGCCATTCCGCGGCATCTTTCGGCCGCGCCCTTTGGCCCTGACGTTCGGATTCCGCTGACTCCGGCGATGTACACTCGCCTGGGAACGATGGCCGCCAGCGGTCGAGAGGACAGCCGTGTCTGACAGCGAGTCTCCGCCAGCACCGGTTCTGAGCGAAACCGCCTTCCTGGTCCGTGCCCCGGATGAGCCCGGCATCATGCACCAGCTGACCGGCGTGATCTCCGATCATCGCGCGAATATCACGTACGTGGATATCACTGCGCGCTCCGGAGGCAGGACCGCCATCTACTTCGAGCTGGAGTCCGTCGCCAACGTCACACAGCTCCTAGCCGAACTGCGACAGCTTCCGATCGTCGAGGCGCTGGAGGAGGCGCCGAGCTTCCGCAAGATCTACGGCAAGCGCATCATCGTGATTGGCGGCGGGGCGCAGGTGGGCCAGGTGGTGATCGGCGCCGTTTCGGAGGCGGACCGTCACAACATCCGTGGCGAGCGCATCTCAGTGGATACGATCCCGCTCGTGGGCGAGGAGAACCTGGCCGCCGCCGTGCGCGCCGTCGGGCGGCTACCACGGGCCGTCGCGCTGATCCTGGCCGGCGCGCTCATGGGCGGCGACATCGCCCAGGCCGTGCGGGAAGTCCGCGAGCAGGGCATTGTCGTGGTCTCGCTGAACATGGCGGGCAGCGTCCCGGACGCGGCGGACCTGGTGGTCTCGGACCCGGTGCAGGCCGGCGTGATGACGGTGATGGCGATCGCCGACACGGCACGCTTCAACATCCGGCGCCAGCAGGGTCGAAGGTACTGACTCCCTGACGTTGACCGCCTCCCGCCGCCAGATCACCACCGCGGCGCTGGTGATCATGATTGGCAACATCGCCAGTCGCCTGCTCGGACTCGTCCGAGACTCCGTCCTGGCGATGCTCTTCGGGGCCCAGAGCGGGACGGACGCGTTCTTTGCCGCCTCGCGGCTGCCCACGATCGTCTACGACCTGCTGATCGGCGGCGCCATCTCCGCCGCGCTCGTGCCGGTCCTGGTGGACGTCCGGGAGGATCGCGCTCACTCCTGGCGTCTGCTTTCCTCTCTCCTCTCCTGCTTCGGCCTGCTGTCGATCGTCGTCTGCGCTCTGCTCGCTCTCGTCGCGCCGGCAGTGATCGGCGTCCTGAGCGGCGGCTTCAGCGCCGAGACGCAGGCTCAAGCGACCGATATGGCGCGGCCGATGCTCGGCGCGGTGGTGCTCCAGGGGCTGGCGGGGGTGCTCATGGCCAATCTCTACGCCCGCGGCCGCGTGGCCCTCCCCGCCTTCGCGCCGGCGGTCTACAACGGCGGCATCATCCTGGCGGCCATCGCCCTGCACCTCGTCCTGGGAGTGAACTCGCTCGTCGTGGGTGTACTGCTCGGCGCAGCGGGCCAGCTCCTGCTCCAGCTCGCCGGCCAGGGCGGTCTCCACTACCGTCCCATCCTGGACCCGTGGGATCCGGAGGTGCGAGCCGTCCTGCGCCTCTACGCACCCGTCGCCGCCGGCATGGTCGTCACCATCGTCGGGATCGTGATCGACACCAACCTCGCCTCCGGCCTCGCGGCGGGCAGCCTGACGATCATGCAGATCGCCACCCGGCTCATTCAATTCCCGCTCGGGCTCGTCGCGACGGCCACTTCGTTCGCCGTGCTGTCGAGCCTCGCCGCGCACGCTACTGGCGCGCTCAGGGGTGACGCCGCCGCGGCGGACGCCTACCGTGACGTACTGGTGTTCGGCCTCAAGCTGGTCCTGCTCCTGATGCTGCCGGCCACCGCCGGCCTGATCGTCCTGCGCGAGCCGCTCGTCCAGCTCCTGTTCGAACGGGGCGCCTTCTCCGCTCAGGACACGGAGCGCACGGCCCTCGTCTTTCTCGCCTACGCTCCCCAGCTCCCCCTGACTGCCATCGACCAACTGCTGATCTTCGCCTTCTACGCGCGGAAGAACACCGTCACGCCGGTCCTGATCGGCGTGGTCGGCGTTGGCCTCTACCTGGCGACGGCGCTTCCAGCCGTCGGGCCGTTCGGCATGGGCGCGCCCGGCCTGGCCCTGGCCAACGCGGTCCAGAACGGCGGTCACGGCCTGATCCTGCTGGTCCTGATGTGGCGGAGCCTGGGCGGCTTCGGCGGCGGCCTCGGCAGCTTCCTGGCGCGCGCCGTCCTCGCCAGCCTGGGAATGGCGGCGCTGCTCCAGGCGCTCCATCTGCTCGTGGCCGCCGTGCTGCCCGCCCATGGGGCGACGTTGCTCGGCCTGCTGATCGTCGAAGCGGCGCTCGGCGGCGCCGCGTACCTCCTGCTGGCGCACGCGCTCGGCATCTCGGAGCTTCGCGACCTCGCACACACGGTTGGCAAGCGAGTGACACGAGCATGACTCACCGCACACTCCGCCCTCTCGGGGGGGGGCGACCTCGCGCACATGGTGCGCAAGCGATTGACGCGGGGGCGGTGACGCCGGAGCGGACCCTGTTCCGAGGCACCGTGGCAGATTCCTCCCGTGCCGTCACAGCCGGCCGTCTGTCCGACGACTGTGTTGCTCTCGTAACACCGCTCGCGCTCCGGGCACGATATGATGCTGGCACCTGAGCGGGTCGGCCCGGAGCGCCGCGGAGTCGTCAGTCACGCTCTGTAGATCGAGGACCGTCCGCCTTGATCCAGGGAGCCGCCGACGACGGTAGCGGCGCTCCCGGGCTAACCCGCTCGGTTGTTTCTCGGCGCGCCCGCGCCAGTGTCCCAGCCGAGACTCGCCCCATCGGCCCAGATCTGTCATCCTCGGAGCCGTGAGCCCCCCTGGAGCCGCGAACATCCCCGAGGCGATCGAGCCTGACGTCGGCCGACGGCCGCTGGTCGTCGCTGTGGATGTCGGAACGTCATCCTGCCGAGCGAGTCTCTACGACGCCGACGGCGTCCGGCTCAAAGGTCTCGGCCAGCAGCTCGCCTACCAGCCCCATCTCACGGCGGACGGCGGCGCGGAGCTGAGCGCCCCGGAGCTGCTGGAGCGCGTTGGCGACACGCTGGACGCCCTCTGCCAGCAGGCCGGTCCAGCCCTCGCGGACGTGCGCGCCGTGGGCCTCAGCACCTTCTGGCACAGCCTGCTCGGCGTGGACGACGCGTGGCAACCGGTCACGCCGCTCTATCCCTGGCTCGACTCCCGCGCCCGCGCCGCTGCCCGCCACCTGCGACAGACGCTCGACCGCGGGGCCGTCCACGCCCGCACCGGCTGCGAGCCGCACTGGAGCTACTGGCCCGCCCGTCTCGTCTGGCTCCGCGCGGCACGCCCCAACCAGGTTTCGCGCGTGGCGCGCTGGGTGTCGTTCGGCGACTATCTGCTCCAGCGGTGGTTTGGCGAAGCCCAGGTCAGCGTCTCGATCGCCTCCGGCACCGGCCTGCTCGACCTGCGCGCGTGCGACTGGGACGCCCCGCTGCTCCAGGCCATCGGCCTGGAGCAGCGACAGCTCACGCCGATCGCCACGGCCGATGCCGCCTTTCACGGTCTCCAGCCGCCCTACGCGGAACGCTGGCCCGCTCTACGGGAGATCCCCTGGCTGCCGCCACTTGGCGATGGCGCGTGCAGCAACCTCGGAGCCGGCTGCGAGGCGCGCGAGCGCGCCGCGCTGATGCTCGGGACGTCGGGCGCCATGCGTCTGCTCTGGCGGGGCGCGGCGCCCGCCATCCCGGACGGCCTCTGGTGCTATCGCCTGGACCGCGAGCGGCCGGTGATGGGCGGCGCCATCAACGATGGGGGCAGCCTGCTGGACTGGCTGCGCACCACCCTCCGGCTTCCGCCCGCGCCCGACCTCGCTGCTGCTGTGGCCGCCCTGCCGCCCGACGGCCACGGCCTGACCATTCTGCCGCTCTGGGGCGGCGAGCGAAGCCCCGCCTGGGCGGACGATGCCCGCGGCGCGATCGCTGGGCTCCGCCTCTCCCACGACGCGCGCGAGATCTACCGAGCGGCGCTGGAGGCCGTGGCGATCTGGATGGCCGGCATCGCTCGACGGCTGGAGAGCGCGGAGCCCGGCCTCCAGGAAGTGGTCGCCACCGGCGGAGCGCTGCTCCACACGCCAGCCTGGCCCCAGATCCTCGCCGACGTCCTTGACAGAACGGTCGTTCGCTCCTCCGAGCTGGAGGCGTCCAGCCGTGGCGTGGCGCTCGCCGCGCTCGAGGCGCTGGGCGAGCGCCGCCTGGCGCCTGTGCCGACGCCGTCGTCGAGCGACGTCTTCAAGCCAGACCCCGCCAGCGTCGCGCGCTACCGAGATGCGATCGAGCGGCAGGCGCGGCTGTACCGCCTGCTCGTCGCGGCCGAACCCGCGGCGTCGGCCGAGTGAGGCCGGCCCGCGACCTCCAGGCTCAGCCCATTCGCTCGAGCAGGCCGAGCTGGTCCTGCGTGCCGATGACCACCAGCTCGTCGCCGGGCAAGAGCGAGGTCTCGCCGGGCGGTCGCGCCAGAATGGCGGCGTCCCGTTTCAGAGCGAGCACGCTGACCCCGGGCGCCAGCACGGTCTGCACGTCGTCGATGGAGCGGCCGACCAGCCGCGAGCCAGGCAGCAGCTCCATGTCCTCCAGCAGAAGGTCGCCCGTCTCACCGTGGACAACGGCGTCCACGAACTCCACGGAGAGGGGGCGGAGCGCGAGCATGGCCATGCGGCGTCCGCCGATGCTGTAGGGTGAAACGACCTGATCGGCGCCGGCGCGCTGGAGCTTCGAGATGGACTCGTCCGCGTTCGCGCGGGCCACGATCCGCAGCCCACCGTTCAGCGCGCGAGCGGACAAGGTGACGTAGATGTTGTCGGCGTCCTCTGCAACCGCCGTCACCAGCCCCCGTGCCCGCTCCACGCCGGCCATGCGCAGCACGTCGTCGCTGCCGGCATCCCCTTCCACGACCATCAGGCCGCGCTCCGTCGCCAGGCGGAGCCCCACGGGATCGCGGTCGACCACCACGAACGGCACGCTCGACTGCTCGAGGTCCGCGGCGATCTGTCGGCCGACGCGACCGTAGCCGCAGAGAATGAAATGGTCGGAAAGCTCCTTCAAGTGTCGGTCCATCCGTCGCCTCCAGAGAGCCTGTCCAAGCTGCCCCTCGTAAACGAATCGCACCAGCTCGGTGAGAGTGAACAGCGCGCTGCCAACGCCGACCAGAATGAGGACCGTGGTGAAGAGCCTGCCCCCCGGGCCGAGCGGGTGGATCTCCCCGTAACCAACGGTCGCCAGCGTCGTGACGGTCATGAAGACGGCGTCCAGCAGCGGATAGCCCTCGATGAGGACGTAGCCAGCGGACCCCACGACGAGAAGGATGACCAGCAGCAGGACTGGCCGGGCAAGCGGCCCGAGCTCACGCAACACGGATGAGCTCCTCCGCTGTCCAGAGATGCTCGCGCACAAGACCGTGAAATCCCTCACCTAGTCGCATACCCCGCCGGGCGCCTTGAATCGTTGCAGCCTGCTCCCGCGGGCGCCAGTACGCAAGGATGCCATCGAGACTCACCTCCTGCCAGGCAGCTTGAATCGTTCCAACACGTCCGCCGGGCCAGGGTGGCCCCTCGGGATGCCCTGGACTCATCCCCCTCGGGGCGGCTTGGATCGCTGCAGCAGTAGTCCGGCACCGGGCTGTTGGCATAGGTGCTTGCCTCATACTCGCCAGGTAGAACGCTGGCTGTCGGCATGGACAGCCGCGCCGCGACGTTGGATCGCAGCGCATCATCCCGCCGCGGGAGAAGGAGACGCAAGTGTCTCAGAGAGGTGAGACCGAGTCTAGCCAGGCTGCGAACCAGCGCCTGAAAGCGCTGGCCGAGATCGGTCGGATGGTCAGCGACGGCCTCGACTCCCAGGCAGTGCTGGAGTCCGCCGCTGAAGCCGCCGTCTACCTGCTGGACGGCGACGTTGCGCGCATCTGGCTCAGCGATCCCGGAGTCCGCGTCCTCCGTCCGGCCGCCGAGGCGGCAAGAGCGCCGCGCGTGGCGGCCAGCCTGCCGGTGGACGATTCGCTCGCCGGCCTCGCGCGGCGCTCGGGCGTACACTGATGCTGTGCTGCGCTACCTGGACCGGACTGATCCTGAGGCTCCCGTCGGCCACGTCGACCTTGACGCGGTGTACCAGCCGCTACGGCTAGCCCCCAGCGCCTTCCTGCCTGACGCCCGCCCGTACACCCTGGTGAACATGGCGGCCACCGTGGACGGCAAGGCGGTGATCGGCGGCCCCCGGACCACGCGCCTCATCGGTGGCCCGTGCGACCGCGCGCTCGTCTGGCAGATCGTGGCGGGAGTGGATGCCGTTCTGTTCGGCGCGGGCGTGCTGCGAAGCGATGACCCGCCCTATCCGCGGCGGACAGAGGACGATCGCCGCCGCCGGGCCGCCGCGGGCCTGCGACCCGACCCGCTCTGGGTAGTGGTGAGCGGAGGCGGAGACGTTCCCCCGGACGCTCGCGCCTTCCGCGGGGGGCCGTTGAACACCGCGCTGTTCACCACCGCGCGGCTCGACCGGCGCCGCGGAGCCGTGCTAGAGCGGACCACTCGAGTTGTTCGGCTGGGCGACGAGACGGTCGATCTGCTGGTGATGGGGGAGGTCCTCCGGCGTGACTACGGCGTCCGACTGATGAACGGCCTGGGCGGACCAACGCTCAACGCGGCCCTTCTGGCCGCGGGGGCCGCGGATGAGCTGTTCGTCACCATCGCGCCGAAGCTCCAGGGCGGCAGCGGCGTCCCTACGTTGCTCGAAGGCGCCAGTTATCCGCCTGACCGCCTCCCGATCCTCGAGCTGGTCTCGCTCTACGCCGACGGCAGCGAGCTGTTCCTGCGCTATCGTCTGCCGTCCAGCGCTCCCACACCGGCGACGACAGTCGATCGAGGCGGGCCCGCGGCCGAGCCAGCCTAGCCAGAGGTGCAGGTCCAACACCGCCCTTTCCACCGATGTGCGCCGTGCTCCGCCAGCCGTACAGTCTTTCTGGAGCCGCGAGCCTCTCGACCGATGGAACAGAGCGGCGAAGGAGATGAGACGATGAGCGAGCACAGCACCGGAGCAACTGACGAGCTGGCAGCCCTCTCGGATGCGCTGGCGAACGCGGTGGCGACGGCGGGCGCCGCGGTGGTCCGTGTCGAGGCGCGCCGCCGCCAGGCGGCGAGCGGCGTGGTCTGGAGCGAAGGCGGCATCATCCTCACCGCGGACCACGTGTTGGAGCGCGACGAAGACCTGGCTGTCGGCCTGCCGGATGGCCGCGAGGTCCCCGCGACGGTGATCGGCCGCGATCCCGGCTCAGACCTCGCGCTGCTGCGGGTGGACGCCGCGACCCTGGCGCCGATCAACCGGGGGCCCCTGCCGCGGGTCGGGCACCTCGTCCTGATCGTCGCCCGCCCCGGCGAGGGGCTGGCCACCAGCATTGGCGTCGTGAGCGCCTTCGGCGGTCCCGCGCGCATCTGGCGCGGCGGCCGGCTGGACAGCTTCATTCGCACGGATGCTTCCTTCCACCCTGGCTTCTCCGGCAGTCCCCTGGTGGACGCCCCGGGACGAATGGTCGGTCTGGCCACCTCGTTCGGCGGCCGGGGCGCGGGCCTGGCCATCCCGCTGGCGGTTATCGACCGCGTCACCGCTGCGCTGCTCCAGCACGGCCGGGTGCGGCGGGGAGTCCTCGGCATTAGCAGCCAGCCGGTCGCCATGCCGGCCGGCCTGACCCAGCCGCTGAACCTTGCCCAGGAGACCGGCCTGCTGGTGGTCGGGGTCGAGGCCGATGGACCGGGCGGCCGTGGCGGGCTGCTCATCGGCGACATCCTGGTTGGGCTCGCCGGCCAGCCCGTGCGAGACACGGAAGACCTCCGGGTGGCGCTCGGGCCTGAGAGCGTCGGGCAGGCGGTCCGGATCCGCGTCGTCCGTGGCGGCGAGCTTCGCGAACTGAGCGTGACGGTCGGGGAGCGCCAGTGAGCGAGACCAGCAGCCGCTGGACGAGGTCCACGGTGGCGGGCGATAGTCCTGGTTGAAGGCGCGACGTTCGATGCTGCGCGTCCTGATCGTCTCTCCCCTACCGGCGGTGCGTGCCGGCCTGCGGGCCCTTCTGAGCGGAGCGGATGACGTCAAGATCGTCGGCGAAGTCGAGCGCCTCGAGGCGCTCGGTCACAGACCTGGCGACGCCTGGCCGGACGTCGTGGTGCTGGACGCCGAGCCGGCGTTTGATCCGGTGGCGCTGACACACGCGGAGACAGTACTGCCGCCGCCAGCCGTCGTGCTGCTGGGCCCCATCGAGCGCGCCGCTGCGCTCCGCGGGACCCTGTCGGGACGAGGCTGGAGCTATCTGCCGCGCAACGTTGGCGCCGATACCCTCCAGGCAGCCGTCTGGGCCGCCGCGCGAGGCCTGATCGCTCTGGACCCGGCCGTGGCGAGCGGCCTGCTTCGAGGTGATTCCGACACGAGGACTGCCTCCGTGGAGGCAGGCGAGACTCAGGAGCTGACGGCTCGCGAGCGAGAGGTGCTCCAGCTCGTGGCGACGGGCCTGGCCAACAAGATGATCGCGGCGCGCCTCGGCATCAGCGAGCACACCGTCAAGTTCCACATGGCCGCGATCCTGATGAAGCTCAACGTCGGCAGCCGCACCGAGGCCGTGCACGTCGGCGCCAGGCGGGGGCTGGTGACGCTCTAGCGAGGAGAACGGTCGAGACGCGCGATCAGTGGCATCCGCTGGCACCGGGGCGCTGGCACACGATGTAGGAGCAGACGTGCTTTCCCGCCAGTATGGTGGCCGTCTGTCGGATCTCCGCGTCCGGCAGCGCCGCGCTGAGAAACCTCACCTCGCTCTGGCACGCCAGCCTGAACCGCTGAGCCACCTCCAGCACGGGGCAGTTGTGCTGCGTCAGACGGAACCCACCTGAAGGCAACACCTCGAACTCCGCCAGATACCCCTCTTCGTCGAGAATGCGCGCCAGCTCGGCGACTCGCTCCGCGAACGGGCGGCCATCCAGGCGACCGAGCGCAGCCTCGACGCGGCGCTGGCGGCGCCGCTCGAACGCCTGTATCACCAGCGCGGGTGACGCCTCTTCCAGGTAGCCCAGCAGCTCGGCGAGCAGCTCGCTGTAGGACTTCGGGAAGAGCGCTTCCCCGGCCGTCGCCAGGAAGTAGAAGTGCTTCGGGCGACCCGGCTCGCCCTTCGCCTCGCGGTAGCTGACGAGCTTGTTGGCGAGCAGCCCTGCGAGGTGCTGGCGGACCGCGCTCACCGTGATGCCAACCTGCGAGGCGATCTCCTCCGCCCGCGCCTCACCAGACTGCTTCAGGGCGAGCAGGATGGCCCGGCGCGTCACTGGCAGGCAGGCAAGCCCCTGTTGCAACGTCGTGGTTGCGTCCATCGTGCGCTGGCAGCAGCGCTGCCGCTCTCCCGACCTACAGGGTACGTGAGACGTGCCACGTTCACAGGTGTCACATGACCTCCAATCCCCCAGCAAACGACCTACCTCGCTTGCGCCCAACACGGGGCCGCCGGTAGGGACAGGCCCCATGCCGGTCTCAGAACA
>JADZDV010000462.1 GCA_020850915.1 Chloroflexota bacterium
CCGTGTGTGGAGTAGCGGCGGCCCATGCGTGCCCTGGCGGCACAGATCGCCTCCACCAGCCTGTGCCCCTGCGCAGCACGCTTCGCGCACACTTGCCCCCACCAGATCCTGTCAGCTCGTGTGTCAAGAGCCTACACTTGGTGCGCCACGAACGAATGGGGGTTGGGGCTATGCCCGTGCCCGGATTTCAGAGCCTCATGTTACCGCTGCTCAAACTTGCGGGAGATGGTAAGGAGCACTCGCTGATCGAGGCCGACGACAGACTAGCAACACAGTTCGGCTTGAGCGACACCGACAAGACCGAGCTCCTGCCAAGCGGAACGCAGAGCAAGTTCTACAACCGGGTGAGATGGGCAGCTACTTACTTGCGGAAGGCCCAGTTGATCGAAAGCCCGCAAAGGGGTCACTTCAGAATCACGCGGAGAGGAGCGCAAACGCTCGGAGACAACCCCAGCGCGATCGACGTTTCGTATCTGATGCGATTTCCTGAATTCGTCGAATTCCGGCAGCAAGGTCATCCATCGAACGGCGAGCCGCAAACAGCGCAAGCGCCAGAACAAGACACCCAAACTCCGGAAGAGGTGCTTGAGAGTTCCTATCAGCAACTGCGATCGCAACTCGCACAGGAGATTTTGGATCGCGTGAAGAACTGTAGCCCCAAATTCTTCGAGCATCTCGTCGTCGATCTGCTCGTCGCTATGGGTTACGGTGGGTCCAGGAAGGATGCAGGCCAAGCTGTCGGCCAGACAGGCGATGCAGGCATCGACGGGATCATCAAAGAGGACAAGCTCGGGCTGGACGTTGTTTACATCCAGGCCAAGCGCTGGGAGGGCGTGGTGGGTAGACCCGTCGTCCAGGCCTTCGCTGGTAGCCTGGAGGGAGAGCGAGCGCGCAAAGGTGTACTCATCACCACATCGCACTTCTCGCCCGATGCTATTAGCTACGTTCGACGTATCGAGAAGAAGATCGTGTTGATCGACGGTGAGCAGCTAGCACAGCTCATGATCGAGCACGGCGTTGGGGTTAACGAGGTTGTGAGCTATACCATCAAGCGGGTCGATGCGGACTACTTTGAAGAACAGGTCATCTGAGAAGATCAATCGCGAGATCGTCGCCTACGAAGCCATGCACCCGCGACTCGCTGAAGAACGCCTGGGTGAATGGGTTGCGATCCACCAGGGGGCGCTTGTCGATCACGACCGAGAGCTCTCGGCACTGTACAAGCGCATCCGAGCACGCTACGGCCGCACTTCTGTGCTGCTTCGCCAGGTCTCCAGCCAGCCACAAGAAGAGCTTCGAGTCGGAACGCCGAGCACAGGACGGCGAACCGACCCCCTGGACACACGCCCCTCTTGACAACGGCTCGCCACGGGATACCATGACGGCGCACGCCGAGCGAACGGCGTGTGAGGGGTTCGACGTTCCGTGTCGCCGTGGGCCTGGGTCCTCCGCTATCGGGGCTACCTGGCTGCCGCGCTGATCGGCGCCGGGGTGGCGCTGGGGGCGGTGGCCCTGCTCGTGCCGCGGCCGGCGGCTTCCGTGGCGATCGTCGCGACCACTCCGACGCCCCGGCCGTCGCCCAGCCCGGCCCCGCTGGTGACCGTCCACGTGGCCGGGGCCGTCGAGGCGCCGGGGGTCTACCGGCTCGCGGCTGACTCGCGGGTCCAGGACGCCGTCACGGCGGCCGGCGGGTTCGCCGAGGCGGCGGACCGCGAGAGCCTCAACCTGGCGGCGCGCGTCCTGGACGGACAGCAGCTCGTCGTGCGGAGCCTCGTACCCGCCGCTACGGGCAGTCCCGGCGTCTCGACGGCGGCCGGCGGGCGTGTTCGTCTGAACGTCGCCAGCCGAGCGGAGCTGGAGAGCCTGCCTGGCGTCGGGCCGACCATCGCCCAGCGGATCGTCGATCGCCGCGAGCGGCAGGGGCCGTTCCTGTCGCTGGAGCAGCTTCGGGACGAGAAGATCGTCAACGGACCGACGCTGGAGCGCCTGCGCGACCTCGTCTCGCTGGAGTAGCCGCCCGTGCTGCTCTGGCTGGCCTGCGCCTGGCTGCTCGGCCTCGGCTGGAGCGCGCTCGGCGGGCCGCCGAGCAGCAGCCCGCTGCCGGCCGCGGGCCTGCTCACCGCCGGCGGACTGCTCACGCCGAACCGCGGCGTTCGGATCGCCGTGCTCTGTGGCGCTGCTTTCTTGCTCGGGCTGGCCCGCGGCAGCATCCCATCACCGCCCGACTCGCTCGCGGCGCTCGGCGGCCAGACGCTGGAGCTGCGCGGCTCGGTCTCGGCGCCGCCGACCTGCCAGCCGGCCTGGTGCCTCGTGCCCGTGGAGGTCGAGCAGGCGCGCGCCGGAGACGCCTGGACGGACACCCCGTCGAAGCTGAACGTCTGGACGGACGGCCGCCAGCCACCGGCCTTCGGCCAGGGCGTGCTGCTCCGGGGGCGATTGCGCGTCGAATCGACGGGCTCGCCCGCCCGCGGCCCGGGCCTGGTCGCTGCCTCGATGTTCCATCCTGTCATACGAACTGTCGAACGCGCCGGCTTCGACGTGCGCGTCCCGCTGGAGCGAGCGCGGGCCGCCCTCGAGCGTCGCCTGAGCGAGCTGGTGCCGGGACCGGCCGGGCAGCTTGCCGCCGGGCTGCTGCTCGGGCGTCAGGCGCTGCTCGACCCGGCCCTGCGCGACCAGATGCGGGCCACCGGCACGAGCCACCTTATGGCCGTCTCCGGCTACAACGTGGCCGTCGTCGCGGGCATTCTGCTGGCCGGACTGTCGCGGCTCGTTCACCGACGCCTGGCCGTCCTGGCGGCGATGGGCGGGGTCGTCCTCTACACGGCCCTCGTCGGCGCGCCGCCCTCGGCCGTGCGCGCCGCCTTCATGGCCGGCGCGACCTCGCTCTCCGTCCTGGTGGGCCGCCTGCCAGACGCGCTCACCTCGCTGGTCGTCGCGGCCGCCATCATGGTCGGCGTCGATCCTATCCTCGTCTCGGACGTCGGCTTCCAGTTCTCCTGCGCGGCCACGGCCGGCCTGGTACTCCTGGCCCAGCCGCTCGACAACACCCTCCCGCGGAAACTCCGCCCGATCTTGGAGCCGTTGGTCGTCACCCTGGCGGCGGAGATCGCCACCCTGCCGCTCGTGCTGCACTACTTCCAGAGTGCCCAGCTCGTCGGGCCGCTCGCCAACGTGCTCGTGCAGCCTTCGATTACCCCGCTCATGGCGCTCGGCGCGCTCGCGCTCTTGCTGGGCTGGCTCTGGCCCTTCGCCCTCGTCCTGGGCGGCCTGGCGCAGCTCGTCGGCGGCTACATGAGCGCCGTCCTAGCCTGGACGGCCGGCCTGCCGGGCGCCGGCGCGCGCAGCGGCGGCTTTCCCATCTGGGCCGTCCTGGCGAGTTACGCCATCCTGCTCGCGGCCATCGCTCTGACGCGCACCACCCCGTTCAAGACGTGGTCGCTGCCGCGGCGACTCGCGACCGTCGGTCTGTCGCTCCCGGTGGCGCTGGCGCTGTTGCTGTTCGCCGTGGATCGACCGAGCCTCGCCCCGGGCGAGCTGCGCGTGCGCTTCCTGGACGGCCCTGCGTCAGACCTGGCGCTCGTGGAAGTGGGCGGGGGGCCCAGGCTGCTCGTCGGCGCGGCCCAGGCGGCCAACGCGGTCGGCATCATCGGCGAGCGGCTGCCCTGTCTCAACCGCTCCCTGGACCTCTTCGTCGTGACCGACGCCAGCGAGCGCGTCGCGTCGTGGGTGGAGGAGCTGCTCCGCCGCTACCCGCCCCGCGCCCTGGTCCGGCCTCGTCAGACGGACGCGACCGCTCCCCTCGTCCAGGCTGCCGCGGACGCGCGGCCGAGCGTGACGACCTGGAGCGTCGAGGACTCGTTGCACCTGGCGATCGGCTCGGAGCTGGAGCTAGAGGCCGCGAGCGAGGCGGACGAGGCAGGTCCACGCCGCCTGGCGGTGCAGCTCCGCTATCGTGGGGCACGCGTCGTCCTGCCCGGCGGGCGCCCGATCGGGCCCTGGTCGGACGGGCCGACGGTCGTGAAGCTCGCCCGAGGCCAGAGTCCGCCGGCCGACCTGCTCCAGACTATCTCCGCGCCGACGAGCCTGCTCGTGTTCCCGAGCGCTCCGTCGGGTCGCGCGCTGGACCGCCTGCCGGAGCGCCCGCGGGTCGTGCGACTGGACCAGACGGGCGAACTGGAGCTGCGCCTGGGCGGGCCGCTGCTCCGCGTCACGCCGCTCCGCTGTCCCGACCGGGCGTTCGATCTCCTGCTGGACGCGCTGGGACCCTCCGCGGACGCGCCGTTTGCCGTCCTGGCACGCTGCTCGCCGTGACCGCGCACGTGTGAGGCACCAGTATCCAGCTCCCGCCGCTGGGTTCGTTGCCTCACAACAAGAGTCTCCCGAGAAGCTTCTCGCTGTGTCGGCCCGTCGCTGTGTACCCTCTCGTACACGCCCTGGCGCACACGATCGGGCGGGCAGCCGAGAGACCCAGGAGAGAGGACCACCCACACATGGACGCCCAGCGCCCGCTGATCGGGCTGACGATTGGCCGTGACCTGCCCCATCATCCGGACTATCTGCGCCTGCGACGGACCTATCCGGACGCCATTCTCGCTGCCGGCGGCGCGCCCGTCCTGATCCCTCCGATGGACGATCCCACAGCCCTGCGCGCCCTCTTCGACGCCCTGGACGGCATCATCTTCCCCGGCGGCGCCGACGTCGACCCCGCTCGCTACGGCGAGACGCGCGACGCGACCACCGAGGTGGACGAGGTGCTGGACCACCTGGAGCTCCGGCTCGCCGAGTGGGCCGTCTCGGCCGATCTACCCACGCTGGGCATCTGTCGCGGCCAGCAACTGCTGAACGTCGCCCTCGGCGGGGCGCTCATTCAGGACCTGCCGCGCGAGCCGGTCCTCCACCGTCAGCCGGGCCGGCGCTCCGAGCAGTCGCACACGATCCGGGTGGCCGAGGGCTCACGCCTGGCGGCGGTCCTCGGCGACACCTCGATCCAGGTCAACAGCTTCCACCATCAGGCGGTGCGTGAGGTCGGTCGTGGCCTCCATGCCGTTGCCTGGGCGCCCGACGGCGTCATCGAAGGCACGGAGAGCGTGGACCACGCCTTCCTGCTGACGATCCAGTTCCACCCGGAGGACCTGGTCGCCGACCACGAGCCCAGCCGACGCCTGTTCCTCGCGCTGGTCGAAGCCAGCCGCGAGCGCGCTCGGCGGCGCCACCCCTCCCCGGCGCGTCGCTGACCGCCCGGATTGTTTCACGTGAAACATTCCTCGCCGCTCTCGCTCCCACCGCTGGCTGTCGGAACCACGGCGTGGGCGTCTTCGGCGTGGGCGCCCAATTGCGCACGTTCTGGGAGTAACACGCTATCGTTACACAGCCGGCGCCGTTTGCGCCTGTTGCACCCTCCGACCGTCTGCGACACCACCCTGGGCCTCCGCCAGGAGGCGCCTGGGAGAGAAGCCCGCATGCTCGATCCGCTACCCGTCCAACGCCGATGGCCACCCCTCCTCGCCCCGCTGCTCATCCTGCTGCTGGCCGCGTGCACGTTCGGCTACGGCCGGCCGTCCGGCGGGGCCGGCGCGTCCTCGGCCCCCTCCTCCGGCGGTTCTGTCGCTGGCCCATGGCAGATCCTGGCCGGGGACCGCACCCAACCTGGTCAGTTCAGCCATCCGTCGGACGTCGCTCTCGACAGCCACGGAAACGTCTACGTCGCGGATCTAGGCAACCACCGCGTCCAGAAGCTCTCGCCCGCTGGCCAGCCGCTGGCCCAGTGGGGCGGCTTCGGCGCCGGTCCCGGCCAGTTCTCAGAGCCGCGGGGTATCGCGCTCGACGGCCAGGGCAATCTCTACGTGGCGGACGGTGGCAACCACCGGATTCAGAAGCTCTCGCCCGCCGGC
>JADZDV010000463.1 GCA_020850915.1 Chloroflexota bacterium
ACGCGACCGTGGATTTCATGCTCACGGTCCAGGCCTGCGAGCAGCTCGGCATGCGCGCCGCGGCCGAGCTTTACGAGCACGCAGCGGTCGGCAGCGGCGAGTTCCCGATCGTGTACTACGTCCCTGAGGCGGACGCCCTTGTCACCCACGGCGCCGGCGGAGAGCGCTTCATGGCGCCCGCGGTCGATCGCATCCTCGGCGGTGACCCGCGCCTGGAGCTGTACGACGGAACGATCATCGAGGACGCGCGCCAGCCGTTCTCAGTCAGCACGAGCGACTACTGGGGCGTGGACACCCAACTCGGGGAGAGCCGCTTCGTGGCAAGGGAGTACTGATGCGCATCGTCCACTTCCTCAATCCCTTCTTCGCCGGCGTGGGCGGCGAGGCGGCCAACGACTCACCGCCGAGCATCGAGGCGGGCAGTCGTGGTCCCGGTCGCAGACTCGACGAGCTGCTTGGCGACCGAGGCAGGATCGTCGCGACGATCGTCGGCGGCGACAACTATATGGCGACCCGCGAGACGGAGGCTCTCGACTCGATCTGCGACGCCGTGCGCGAGCAGGACGCGAACCTCGTCATCGCTGGGCCGGCGTTCAACGCTGGCCGTTACGGGTTGGCTTGCGGGGCCGTCTGCAAGATGGTCAGCGAGCGACTTGGGATCCCGGCTATCACTGCGATGTCGCCGGAGAACCCTGGCGCGGAGTATCGCCGCGAGCGGGTCGTCATCGTACCGACTGGCGAGACCGCCCGCTCGATGGGCGAGGTGCTGCCTAGACTGGTTGAGATCGGGAACAAGCTCGCCCGTGGTGAGCAGCTCCGGCCGGCGCGCGTCGAGGGCTACCTGCCCCGAGGGCCGCGCTATAACGAGCGGACTGACCGAACAGCCGCGCAGCGAGCGGTGGACATGCTGCTGGCGAAGATGCGCGGCGAGCCGTTCGAGACGGAGATCCGCCTCGAGGACCAGGAGACCGTCCCCGCGCCGCCGCCGCTGCTCTCGCTCGAGCGAGCGGTCATCGGCATCGTGACCGAGACGGGCTTCATCCCCCACGGCAACCCGGACCGCATCCCGAGCAGCCGCTCGAAGGTCTGGGGCCGTTACAGCATCGCCGGGCTCGACGACCTGACTGCCGAGCGCTTCATGTTCATCCACGGCGGCTACGACACGCGCAAGGTTGACGAAGACCCTGACCGTGGCGTACCGGTGGACGTCCTGCGCGATCTCGCACGCGAGGGGCGGATCGGCAGCCTGGACGACGAGGTGCTCAGCACCTGCGGCAACGGCGGCAGCCTCAACGAGATGAAGCAGATCGGCGAAGCGATGGCCCAGGAGGTCATCCGCCGCGGCGTCAGCGGGGTGATTCTGCCTACCACTTGAGGCACCGGCACGCGTAGCGGTGCTACGCTAGCCAAAGAGATCGAGCGGGCGGGTGTGCCAACCGTCGTTGTGACGACTCTCCAGGACGTCGCCGTCCAGGTTGGCACCAACCGGATCCTTCGCACCGTGCGCAGCGCGTTCCACCACCCATTCGGCGTCCCCGAGCTGGACCCCGAACGGGAGCGCGCCTGGCGGCGTGGCGCGGTGGAAGCCGCTCTGCGTGTCCTCCAGACCCCGGTGAACGGACCCACCGTCTTTGACTACTGAGCGAGGTGCACGTGCCAGAACCAGCCATCGTGGTCTACTCCACCCCGACTTGAGCGCCCTGCAGAATGGTGAAAGAGTTTCTTTCACGCAAGGGCGTTGAGTTCGTCGCCAAAGACGTCTCGAGCGACATCCCGGCCCGTCAGGAGCTCGCGCGACTGACAAGACGACTGCGCGTGCCAGTCACGGCCCTCGGCGAGGAGTACGTCGAGGGCTTCGACCGGCCGGGCCTCGAGCGGCTGGTCGGCCGCCTGGAAGCGGAGCGCGGCTTGGACTGAGCCGTTCGTCGCGCGGCCGACGCTCAGTCCTGGGCCGCCGCGCCCGCTGTCAGTCCCCCGCGGCGGGCCAGCCACCAGGCAAGCGTCACTCCCGCTGCTTCGATGAGCAGCGCCAGGACGCTTGCCTCTGGTCCGAACGCGCCACCGCTCAGCAGGTCCGGCCCCGCGGGGTCGAGACGCACAATGCCCGAGACTTCCTGCCCACTGACCGGAAAGCCGAATACCGGCCCCTCGAAGAAGTTCCAGCCCAGGTGGTACCCGATCGGTAGCCAGAGCCGCCTGCGCCAGAGGTACAGCAGCGCGAGGATGAGCCCCGCTCCGACGAGCCCGACCACCGGCACGATGCTCGCATGTGGGTTCGCCAGGTGGGCCAATGCGAACAGTGCGGAGCTCAGGCCGACCGCCCACCGCGTTCCCAGAGCCAACTCCAGGTTCTGCAGGATGTAGCCCCGGCTGACGAGCTCTTCGTTCAACCCGACCAGTCCGAACCCAGCAAACGCGAACACCAGCGCCACGATCAGCTCCCCTGCCGGTAGCCCTGCTCCAGCCCTGATCCGCCAGAGTCCCCCTAGCAGCATGGCGACGAAGATGGCGCCCATGACGATGCCGCTCAGCGCGAAGCCGACGCTTGTCTCACGAGGCCAAGGCGCGCTCAGCACGAGGCCGAAGTCCGCCAGTGAACGATGGTCGAGAAACCTCCCCAGCAGCCAGGTTGCCAGCAGGATCGCCATGGTCAGGGCCACGTAGACTGCCCCGTACATCGGCGCCACCCCCGCAATCCGCGCCGGTAGCGCACCAGACTCGACCAGCGACTGAGTCGCGCCCACGGTGACGAACGAGAACGCCCCCGCCAGGATGCTGATGGTCGCGAGATAGAGCACGATCCGCCCGAGCGGACCGAGGCGCCGTTTCACGCTGGCCGCAGCGCTGACGGCGGTATCAGCGCCCGCTCACCGTCCGGCGGTCTCCAGTACAGCTCCAGGAAGCCGCGCTCTCTCACATAGCGATAATCCAGCTCGATCCGGTGCGAGCCCAACGTCAGCGCTCTCGTCGTCTTCAGGCTCTTCGCCTCCCCCGCCACGCCCCCTTCCAGCACCACAACGCCGTCGATCGTCAGGCGAGTCGGACCGTCCGAGAACAGTTCGAGGTCGTACCGCCCCGCGTCCGGCGCCAGCAGCAGCCCCGTCCAGACGCCCCGGAACGGCTTCTCGCCCGCAAGGGCCGAGGCCTTCCGGAAGACGATCGCGGGATCGACCCGGGTGAGCTGCGCACTGCCCTCCTGTTGGATCACGCCGCGCAGACCTTGGGCGCCATCTGGCTGCTTCAGCTGCGTGCCCGCGGGTATGGTAAAGCCGAATACCTCGAGGCGACCGAACTGGTCGGGCAGCCGGACCTGGGTGTTCTCTGGCGCGTAGTAGTCGACAACCGGGACCCACTCCTTGAGCCCGACGTTGACAGCGACGGCGAGCGGACGGTCCAGCTTGCCGAGCGCCGGCAGCTCAACGGTCGGATTCTGGAGATCGCGCAGCTCCATGCCGTAGCCGAAGTACTGGATGTCGCCGTGCCCGGCGAACAGGAATGGCGAGCCCGCGTTCAGGAAAAGGGTGTCCCGCGTCATCGACTCCGCGAACCGCCCCGCCCAGGTGACCCCGCCCCAGGGATACTCCCTGGGATAGATCCGAAAGAACGAGTCGAAATCGTAGTACATCGCCGCGCCGACGAAGGCAACCATCACAACGGTTGCGAGGCGCGTCATGTGACCTCTGCTCAGTCCGACCACCGCCTGACGAATCCTTTCGAGGCCAAGTGCGACGATCAGGAACAAGGGTGGGAAAGAGGCGAACATGCGATAGACGTGCGGAGCGCCGTCACTCAGGATCGCGCCAAGACTGCCGGCGAAGAACCAGACCAGCATGAGACCCCAGCGAAAGTCACGTACTCGGAACAGCGCGGCCCCGAGGCCGAGCGTCAGCAGTGGTGAGATCAGCGGCGACATCGAAGGCTCGCCGGCCGTTGGAAGAAGCTGGCTCTCATCGAGTTTGTACAAGAACCCCTCGAAGGTCTTCTCAGCATTGTCCACCAGCAGGGACAACACATCGAGCGGCCCAGCGCCCGGTTTGAGACTGAGAAAGATTGCCTGGTTCTGATGATGACGAAGCAGGTCCTCCACATGCAGGTGGAAGTACGTCGCCGCCGGCAGCACCGCGGCGAGGTAGCCCAGTGTCATAAAGCCGAGCGCGGCTGGCACCAGGCGGCGGACTCCGGGTTCGCGGAGCAGCACGAACAGACTGACCGCCCCCGCGACAACGGGCAGCAGGCGCGCGCTGAAGTGGAAGTACGCCCCGAGGCCGGCGGCGAGGCCCGCGAGCAGGAACCACCGTCCCCCGCCCGTGCGCAGGCCACGCCACATGCATACCACCATGGCTAGCCCGAACAACGGCACCTCGATCACATTCAGCGCCATGTGGCTGAAGTTCAACACGGTGTAAGCGCTGCTCATCAAGGCCACTGCAATCAGCGCAATTCGGGCCCCGAACAGCGAGCGACTGAACAGGTAGTAGAGCGGAAGGGTCAACGCGCTCGCCACCGCGGCAGTCAAACGCAGGGCGGTGATCGTCCGGCCAAACAGGGCGATAGAGCCAGCCTGCACGTACGCGAACATTGCCGGATCGCCCAGGAACACGACGCCGAACGGATTGGCCCCATTGCCCGCCAGAACCCTCAGCGCAGCCATCCCGAACTCTGTCTCGTCACCGTGCACGCCGCTCGGCGTCCCCTCCAGATTGAAGAAGCGGGCAGCCGTGCCAATGGCCACCAGCAGTCCGGCCAGCCCAAGCTCACGTCTGGTGAGCCTTATCTCGGGCATACACGGCCGAGCCACGGGGCGAGCGACCGCGGCGACGAAACACGCCATCGAGCCGATCCACGCCGCGGTGCCGAGCAAGACCTGACTGTCTGGCAGGGTGACCAGCTCGACCGCCATGAGTATGGTGCCGACGCCGAGCAGCGCGTCCCGAATCCGCCTGTCGCCAGGCGTGTTGGGGCGCGGCGCCCGAAGACCGCCCGCCATGGGGAGACCGACGTCTGTCGCCGTCGCCGAGGTGGCCAGGCGTGGTGTTCGCCGCCACCAGGCCAGGGCGCTCACACCACTGGAGACAGCGGCGAGCTTGAGCAGCAGTCCTCCCCGCGCAAAGTCACCATGCGTGGCGAACTCGCGGACGCCAGCCGCGGCGAGCACCGCCGCGATCAAGACAAGCACCTGGCCCGCCAGCTCCAGCGCGCGTACATGGTGGCGCAGCGTCGCCTCGAGGTCGGGTGCGACGATCGCTCGGCGCAGCAGTTCGGCCCCCTCTGCGAGCGCCCTCCCCACGAACGGAGCAGTCGCGGAGTTCGCGACGACGGGCGCCGCCGCTCCAGTGAAAGGCGACCGCGTTGCCGCGGGCTGAGTCTCAGGCAGTGCAGACCTGGTGACCTGGGCGGCGAGGGGGCGGATGGCGCGTCGTCCGCAGCCCTGACAGAACAACGCGTCTGGGAGCACGGCGGACCGACAGGTGGGGCAGTTGTGCGCCGCGCGCCAACCACACGACGAGCAGAACTGAGCACCAGACACCAGCGGCCGGCCGCAGTCCTGGCACTCGACCCGGAGCGATAGGCCGTTCGAGCCTGCTGCTTCTGGCCCGGGCGTCGGCGAGGAGTCCGTCGCGAGGATGGCACCCGATTTTTCCGGATGGGACTCGTTCTTTTCGAAACGCCGTCCGAGCCGCGACCAGAGCCATCCCCCGCCTCCCGAGAGGCGCGTCCGCCTATCGCTCATCAACGGTCACAGCCGGTCAGCCGCCGCTCGGCGACTGGAGCGCACCCGGCGGGATCAGAGTCCGCTGGCCGCCTGCCGGCCGCCAGTACAGCTCCAGCGTGCCAGGCCTGTTGATCTGGGAGAACCGAAGCTCGATCGACTGCCGTTCGACCAGTCTGACCGTCGCGCGGTTGCCTCGGCTGGCAGGCTGCCCCACCGAGATCACCTGTCGTCCGTCCACGGAGAGCTGAGCTGGCCCGCTGCTCTGTACCTCGAGGGCGTAGTCGCCGGGCGACGCTATCAGGTCGCCTCTGGCAACCAGCGAGAAGCGCGAGCCGAAGACCGTCGCCAGGTCTCGGTACGCCAGGACAGGCGCGACTGCCGTGCGTTCCCGGCGAGGATTTCCGTCCAGGCCGACCACCACCTGCAGCCCGCGGTCCACGTCGACCGCGGCCTTACGGGGCGCCTCGCTGGCTGGCAGACGGTAGACCATGAAGTGGGTATCGCCTTTTGGATCGGTCAGCCCCTCAGTGACGCCGCCCGGATAGTATGCCTTGATCGGTGACAACCACTCGCGCTCAGCACCGTTCACCATAAAGACTATGGGCTGGGTGCTGCCCTGGAGGGAACGGAGATCGAGCGGCAGGTTCTTCATGTCCCGCGCCGATCCTTCACCGGCCAGAAAGCGGGTCGTGCCGTGTGACGCGAAGACCGCGGGCGCGCCCGCGACGATGACATCCGTATCGGGCGGCTGCTGGCTGATGAACCGTGCCATCAGCGTCGTGTCCTGCCACGGATAGGTCGACGCCGATCGGACAAAGTACGCCTGCACGTCGTTGACGGCGGTGAGCGCAAGCAACGCGACCAGCCCAGCGGCAGCCACCAGTCGGCCCGAGGCTCCCAGGGCCAGGGGAGCGGCCGCCAGCAGACGGTCCGCCACCGCTCCGGCAAGGAGTCCCGCTGCAACAAGACAGAGCACGATGCGATGGACCTGCGGCGCGTCGATGCTCAGCACGCCCGCTGGCGCGAATCCCACGAGCCAGATCAGGACAAATCCGAGCGCGGGCTGCCGCCAACGAACCAGCGCGTAAACCACGGCGACGACCACCAGCCAGGCGATGGGTGCGACGAAGGCGGCATCTCCTCCGCCAGGCAGGAACATCGCTCCGGGGAGGGGGTTCAGCAGCACAAGCCAGTTCTTCTGGATCTGTCCCCACAGAATGACCCACCGATCCTGCGTTTGGTACACGGCGTTGGCGTAGGCCGGGTCGCTGAAGATGAAGCGCGCCTGGCCGTGCTGCATGAGCTGGCCCGGATTGCGACCCAGTATCAGGATTGCCGGCCCGAGGGCGATCAGACCTCCGAGAGCGGTCGTCACCAGTCCCCTCCACAGGCTGCGCCGCGGGCCCGGCTGGGTGACGAACACGTACAGGAACAGCGCCGCGAAGACGAATGGGATCAGGCGGGTCGAGAAGTTGAAGTACATGCTCAGCCCGCCAAGAACTCCCGCCAGGGCGTACCAGACCGCTTGTCCACGGGTGATCCCCAGCCACAGGCAGCCGAAGCTCAGGGTGGCCAGGACGATCATCTCGGAGAAGTTCAGGGCGAATCGGCTGAAGTGGACCAGCGTGTAGTTCGTACTCAGAATCGCCAGCGCGATGAGGCCGGCTCGCACCCCGAACATCTGGCGAGCCACGAAGTAGAAGACCGGCAACGCCAGCACGCCGAAGAGCGCTGCCACGGCGCGCACGGCCTCGATCGATCGCCCGAACAGGGCGATGCCGACTGCGTCGATGTAGGCGAAGAGCGCCGGATCGCCGAGGAACATCAGCCCGAACGGATTCGGTCCACGGCCTGCGAGCGTGGTCATCGCGATCAGTCCCAGCTCCGCCTCGTCGCCGTGAATGCCGCTCGGATACGAGCCGAGGGCGTACACGCGCAGCACAGCGCCAGCGGCAACGAGCGTCACCACCCCCGCGACCTCCAACCAGCCGGCGCGACTGATTCGCACCCGAGGCGGCCGCGGGCGAGCGATGAAGGCGATCGGCAGCAGCGCCAAAGCGACCAGCCACAGCACGACGACCGCCGCCATCGGGCCGCGATCCAGCAGCGCCAGCGCGGTCACGTGCAACGCCAGCGCCGCCCCCAACAGAGCCGGTAGCGGCAGCCAGACCCGGTGCGCCGGCGCAGGAAGGGTCAAACTCGCCTGCCGAGAAAGGACCAGTCCGGACGCCACGACCAGGCATGCCAGCTTATAGAGCGCGCCTCCAACCCCGCCCTCACCGCGCGGCCCGTACGCCACGGCGGCCACGATCGCCAGCGTGGCGCCGATCAAGAGCACGCGTGCGCCCCAGACGTTGGAGATCGCGGGGATGCTGATCGGCGAGGACCAGGCTGCCGTCCCACCCCGCTCCGAGTCCAAGGATCCCGCCGGCCCGGCCGCCCGGGCCGATGTGGCCCGTGGTGGGTCCAGCAGCTCGACGGTGCTTAGCGTCGTCGCCGGCTCGGCGTCAGGAAAGCCTAGCGCGCGCGCACCGCATTCCGGGCAGAATCGCGCCTGGTCAGGAATCC
>JADZDV010000464.1 GCA_020850915.1 Chloroflexota bacterium
GCTACGACGACCTCGTCCGCGGTCTCGGCGGGCGCGAGCGCGAGCGCGGCGAGGTGGTGCTGCGGCGGATGAGCACGCGCGACGAGCAGCAGGTGGCGCTCCAGGAGCTGTCGAACGCCGTGCGCGGCTGCCTGGAAGGAGCGGCCGACCGTGGCCAGTCGTAACGGTGCTGTGCGGAGCGACAGCCTGCGGATCGCCCTGCCGAGCAAGGGGATGGAGGAGGCCACCCTCGACTTCCTGAAGTCCTGCGGCCTGCGGGTGAACCGCACCAACCCGCGCCAGTACAACGCCACGATCCCCTCGCTGGCCGGCGTCCAGGTGCTGTTCCAGCGTGCCAACGACATCTTCTCGAAGGTGGATGAAGGTTCTATCGATCTGGGGATCACCGGCTACGATATCGTGCGCGAGCACGCCATGGAGGACGACTCCACGGTGATGCTCATCCCGGGCCTTGGCTACGGCCACTGCGCCCTCGTCCTGGCGGTGCCGGAGGGCTGGATCGACGCCACCAGCGTGGCCGACCTGGCGCAGATCTCGGCCGACCTGCGCTCGCGCGGTCGGGAGTTGCGGGTCGCCACGAAGTATCCGAACCTGACGCGCCAGTTCCTCTACGATCATGGGATCAACTACTTCCACATCGTCGAGTCGAGCGGGGCGATGGAGGCGGCGCCCTCGCTGGGCTACGCCGACCTGATCTGCGACCTCACCTCCAGCGGCGTCACGCTGCGGGAGAACCGCCTCAAGACGCTCGTCGGCGGGACGATCGTCAGGTCGCAGGCCTGCCTGATCGGCAATCGGCCGCTGCTCCGGGACAGCCCGGAGAAGCTCGAGAAGACGCGCGCCTTCATGGAGCTGATCGAGGCGCACATGCGCTCGCGGGACTACTTCAGTATCACCGCCAACATTCGGGCCGACTCGCCGGAGGCGGTGGCGCGCCGGGTCACCGCGCACAGCGAAGTGGCCGGCCTGCGCGGACCGACGATCGCCCGGGTCTATCCGAAGGCCGGCGGTGACGAGGGCTGGTACGCCGTGACGGTGATCGTGGCGAGCGAGCTGCTCCTGGCGGCCGTGGACGCGATGCGGAAGGCGGGCGCCTCGGATCTGACGACCGTCGCGGTGCGCTACGTCTTCGACAGCAAGTGCTGGAGCTTCGAGGCGCTGCGGCGCCACCTGGCCGGCGAGGCGGTGGAGGAGGCCGCGGCTTGGCCGTAGGCAGGATTCTCGACGACCTCGCCGCCGCGCGGCGCGCCATGCTGGAGCACCGACAGCTCGAAGAGATGGAGACGCCGGCCTCGCTGCTGGAGAGCCTGCGTCGCGTCTTCGGCCAGGAGTTGACGCCCGAGCAGGTGGTCAACCGGATCCTGGCCGACGTGCGGCGGCAGGGCGACGCCGCCGTACGCGACTACACGAAGCGGATCGATGGGCGCGACCTGACCGAGATGCGCGTGCCGGTCGAAGCGATCGAAGCCGCCGCGGCGCGGGTCTCGCCCGCGTTGCTGGACGCCCTCAAGCTGGCCGCCGGGCGCATTCGCATCTTCCATGAGCGGGCGCGCCGCAATAGCTGGATCGACTTCCGCGACGGCGGCGCGCTCGGGCAGCTCATACGGCCGCTCCAGCGGGTCGGCGTCTACGCGCCGGGTGGCAGGGCGCCGTATCCCAGCACGCTGCTCATGGCGGCCGTGCCGGCCCGCGTGGCGGGGGTGAAGGAGATCGTTCTGGCCTCGCCGCCCCAGAGCCACGGCGAGATCGCGGACGTGATTCTGGCCGCCGCGCACGTCGCGGGGGTGGACGAGGTCTACCGCGTCGGCGGCGCCCAGGCGATCGGGGCCATGGCGTACGGCACGGAGACGCTGCCGCGGGTGGACAAGGTTGTCGGGCCGGGCAACCTGTTCGTCGCCCTCGCCAAGCGGGCGGTCTTCGGCATCGTGGGTATCGACGGCGTGGCTGGGCCGACGGAGTGCCTGCTCATCGCGGACGGCTCAGCGGACCCGCGCTACCTGGCGGCCGACCTGATCGCCCAGGCCGAGCACGATCCGCTGGCCCAGCCGATCCTGCTTGTCACGGAGCGCGGCCTGGCCGAGCGAACGCTGGATGAGATCGAGCAGCAGGTGGCCGCCACCCCGCGCCGCGAGATCGTCGAGCAGTCGCTCCAGAACCGCGGAGTGGTGGTCATCTGGCCGTCGGTGGACGACCTCATCGAGCTGGCGAACGAGTACGCGCCGGAGCACCTGACCCTCTGTATCGCCGAGCCGTGGAGCCGCATCGACCGCGTCCGCAACGCCGGCGGCATCTTCATTGGCGAGGGCTCGGCCGAGGCGATCGGCGACTACATCGCCGGCCCGAGCCACGTCATGCCGACCAGCGGCACGGCCCGCTTCAGCTCCCCGCTGGGGGTGGACGACTTCCTGAAGATCACCTCCGTCTTCTCCTTCGCGCCAGGCGAGATCGAGCGAATCGGCCCGCCGGCCCTGGAGATCGCCCGCGCCGAGGGGCTGGAAGGACACGCTCAGGCGATCGAGCGGCGGCTCGGCGGCGCCCGTGGCTGAGGCGACGCCGCCCATCGTTCAGGTCCGCCAGAACGTGGCTGTCATGGAAGAGTACGCCGGTCCGTACGATGCCGCCCGCCTCGCGGCCAGCCTCGGCGTGCCGTTCGACGCGATCCACAAGCTGGACGGCAACGAGAACCCTTACGGAGCCTCGCCGCGCGTCAACGAGGCGTTGGCGAACTACCGTTACTACCATCTCTACCCGGACACCGAGCAGGAGGCGATGCGCGGCTGGATCGGGGAGTACGCCGGGATCGGACCGGAGCATCTCCTGGTGGGCAACGGCTCCGACGAGCTGATCGACCTGCTCATGAAGGCGTACCTCGATCCGGGCGACGAGGTGATGGACTTCCCGCCGTCATTCGGGATGTACAGCTTCGAGGCGCAACACTTCGCCGCGCCGCTGGTGAAGGTGGAGCGGGACGAGCGGTTCGAGGTCGACCCGGAGCGGGCGGTGGCCGCGCTCACGCCGCGCACCAAGCTGATCATCCTGACGTCGCCCAACAACCCGACCGGCAACCCGCTGCCGCCGGAGACGGTCGCCCGGCTGCTGGCGAGCGGCCGGATCGTGATCGTGGACGAGGCGTACCTGGAGTTCTCGCGCTCGCAATCGCTGATCCCCTGGGTGCCCCAGCATGAGAACCTGGTTGTCCTGCGTACCTTCAGCAAGTGGGCGGGGCTAGCCGGGCTCCGCATCGGCTACGCGGCGATGCCGCTGTCCATGATCCGCCAGATGTGGAAGATCAAGCAGCCGTTCAGCATCAACGCGGCCGCCGTGGAGGCGGTCCGCGTCTCGCTCGAGGACCGGGAGCACCTGCTTCAAAACTGCCTTCATATCGTGGCTGAGCGGGAGCGGCTGTTCCGGGAGCTACAGCGGATCGACTACCTGCGGCCGTACCCCTCGGAGGCGAACTTCATCCTCTGCGACGTCCTGGGGCGAGAAGCCTCCGAACTGCGCAACACTCTGGCGCAGCAGGCGATCCTGGTGCGCTACTACCGCACCCCACGCCTGAAGAACTGCGTCCGCTTCTCTGTCGGCAAGCCGTTCGACACAGACGCCCTGCTTGCGGCGTTGAGGAATCTAGCGTGAGCACCCCCGTCCGGTTGTGGCCTGCCACCCTGAGCGCGCCCTCTGTGATCCCGAGCGCGCCCTCTGTGATCCCGAGCGCGCCCTTTGTCATCCTGAGCGCGCCCTGTGTCATCCTGAGCGCGCCCTCTGTGATCCCGAGCGCGCCCTCTGTGATCCCGAGCGCGCCCTCTGTCATCCTGAGCGCGCCCTCTGTGATCCCGAGAGCGCCCTCTGTCATACTGAGCGAAGCGAAGGATCACCCTGTTGGAGACCGGCGGA
>JADZDV010000628.1 GCA_020850915.1 Chloroflexota bacterium
ACCGCCGGCGCTATGCCATGGGGCGGGACCACCTGCGCCAGATCGACAACCGCAAGCTGGCTGAGGCCGAAGCCGCGATGAGCACGGACCAGCGACCGATCCACCCGCTGCGGCTCTGCAAGGAGATCCGCGACCTCCTCGACCGCGAGGCGATCCTCGTCGTGGATGGCCAGGAGATCCTGAACTTCGGTCGCCAGTCGATCCCAACGTTCGTGCCGGGCCACCGCCTGAACTCTGGCCCGTTCGGCACGATGGGCGTCGGGCTCCCGTTCGGCCTGGGCGCCCGGGTGGCGCGGCCGGACGCCCAGATCCTCGTCCTGCACGGCGACGGCTCCTTCGGGCTGAACGCCATGGAGCTGGACACCGCCGTGCGTCACAACCTGCCAGTCGTCACGGTCATCAGCATGAACGGCGGCTGGACGGCCGACCCGGACCGGAACAAGCCCGGCCGGAATCTCGGCTATCCAGCCTACCACCGCATGGCCGAGGCTCTGGGCTGCTACACGGAGTACGTCGAAGACCCGGCCGAGATCCGCCCGGCCCTCCTGCGCGCCTTCGCCTCCGATCGGCCGGCCGTGGTCAACGTGCTGACGGACTACCGCGCTCGCGCCGCCACGACCGCCTTCGCCGTCTACTCGACCTGAGCCCGACCCTTCAGCCTGCACATACGAGCGTCGCCTACGACGCCAATCCCTCTTTCTTGATCATCTCCTGGAACCGTCGGAACGCCTGCACGGTGAACGGCATCCCCACGTAGACTACCATCTGGAAGATGACTTCCCGAACCTCCTCCACGGTGAGCCCCACCCTCAGGCCGGCCCGCGCATGCGACTCGAGCTGCGGCAGAGCGTTGCTGACAGTGCAGGCTGCAACAGCGAGCAGTTGTCGGACCCGCGGGTCGAGGACCGTCCGACTGTACATCCCGCCGTAAGTCAGCTCCTTGAATGCGCGGTTGAAGGCAGGGTCCACTGCCTCCAGCTCGTCGATGAAGTAGCGGGTCTGGGCCTCGCCGTACAGCCGCGTCCCCGTCCTCATCGCCCGCTCGTCAATAGTGAGACCGTCGTCCTTCAACGGCCTCGGCGGCCGGGGCGGCTGCGCCGCCGAGCTGCTCCGGTCCGCCTCCGCCAGTTCGGCAATCGCCCGTCGATACTGGGCCACGCCGTTGAGGGTGCGCGGCACACCGGCGTAGGTGAGCATCTGAAAGACCGCTTCGGCGGCCTCCTCTCGCGTCGCACCCGCCTGGATCGCCGCCTTGATGTGCGAACCAAGCCGCGGCGTGTCGAGCACGGTCAGCGCCGCCACCGCGCACAGCTCCCGCACCTTCTGGGGCAGCACCTGGCGGGGGTACATATGTTCGTGAACCAGGCGAATGCAGAGGTCCGCGAACTCAGGGTCTAGCTCTCGCAGCATGTCGTTCTGCTCGAGATGCCGCTCCCCGAAGAACGCGCGCGATCGCACCCAGTTATCATGGCTGAGCGGATAGTCCTCTTCCCGACGCTCCATGGTCGTCACCCCTCGTCTGTGATGCGGTGCCTGCCGCTAGCCCCCGGCCGCGAGCCGGACCGTGATCCCCTCTCTCGCCGAGCGCACGATCGCCTCGGCCAGCTCCACGCTGCGCAATCCGTCCAGGCCGGAGGCGCTCGGCTCGCGACCCTCGAGCACGGCCAGGTTGAACGCCTCGACCTGCCGGTCGTAGACGTCGTGGGAGCGGCACTGGCTCCGACGCTCGCCCGCCCCGGTCAGCACACGCAGCTCCCCGTCCGTCTTCGGCCTCGTCGTCCGCCGGCCCAGGATGCACCCGCTGGTTCCGTAGACCTCGAGGTCCGGCTCGAAGTAAGGCGTTCGCTGGTTCGACGTCACGCGCGCCATCACGCCGTTCGCGAAGCGCAGCAGCGTCAGATCGAGCCGGTCGTACCACTCGCCCGGGCCCACGTCGTCCATCGCCCGGACCTCCACGACCTC
>JADZDV010000465.1 GCA_020850915.1 Chloroflexota bacterium
AGCACGAGGCCCAAGAAGGATTTCGTCGTTGAATCCCCGCTAGTGCTCCGTCAACGCACGGAGCAATAGCCTGCGATCACGTTCACCTGCCGGGCAAGCCGGCAGGAGGCCAACGTGTCGCTGTCCAGTTAAAGTAGGAATCAGGTGTGGTCGAGCAGAAGTCATACGAGCGCGTGAACGTGTGTTAAGTGCAGAACGCCCGCGTTCACCGGCGGGCCGAGCAACGCGAGGACCGTCCGAGTGCAGCGAGTTGCTAGGCGACATGCCCCTCTTCAAGTCAACGCGCGCCGGTAGTGCATAGCGACCGCGCCATTGCGGAACGGCGTTGCCGAGATCAACTCGAGCCGTCGCGTGCTGGGCAGCCCGCTCTCATAAAGGGTCGGGCCATGACCGGCCATCCTGGGGTGGACGAGTAACTGGTACTCGTCGATCAGATCTAGCTGGTCCAGCGCGGTCGCGAGCATACCGCTACCGAGGAGCACGCCATCCGGGGTCGCGTCCTTGAGCATCTGTACGCGCGTGCGCAGGTCGCCGACGAGATGGTGGCTGTTGGTCCACGGGAAGTCCTTTCGCGTCGAGGACGCCACGTACTTCGGCTTGGCCTCCAACTTGACCGCCCACTCGCGCATCGCCGCCGGTGCCTCCACGTCGCCACGGGCGACCGCTGGCCAATAGCTCTCCATCATCTCGTAAGTGACGCGGCCCCACAGCATCGCCCCTCCCTCGTCCATGAGGCTGGTGAAGAAAGCGTGTGTCTCGTCGTCGGCGATTCCCTCCCGGTGGTCGACGCAACCGTCGAGGGTGACGTTGATGCTGAAGGTCAAGAGTCCCATGGCGGCGAGTCTACTCCGAGTTGGGCGGACCGACGAGTATCTCGCAGCGGCTAACTATAAGTAGACTGCAAAACCATCCCAGAAGCGGCTGCCGGCGCGTGGCTAACCGTAGAACAGATCGGGCTCAATCTTCGACACAAACCCCACAAAGGCAAGAAATAAGGGGAGCACGTCGAAAGGGGATGGAGCTGGTTATGTGCGCAGCAGGCACATATTCGCTAGGGCCGTCAGGTTTGACCGGTGAATATGTGCGGGAGGTTCTGCGTATAGCGATCGGAGCGGCTACGCCCGACGCATCGTCTCGACCTTGACGTCGAGCGTCATCATACCTTCAGCGATGATCCGGTGTCGTCGCGCAGGCTCTCGGCCACGACGTCGAAATGGCGGCGAGTGATAATGCCTTCCATAGCACGGCTCCTAGCGGCGCGACGTCCCCAGGATCCCGCCCAGCACGCCGCGGAGGATCTGCCGGCCCATCTGGCTGCCGACGGTCCGCGCGGCCTGCTTCGCCATGGTCTCCACCATCCCCTGCCGCCGCTTCGTGCCCCAGAGAAAGTCGTTGATCGTGCCGCCGCCCGGTGACGATCCCGCCGGCGCGGAGTCTTTGAAAGGACCGTTCGATGGCGCAGGCGCCGACGACGCGGCAGGCGGCGGTGCGGACGGCGTCTGGCCAGTAGTGGTCGCGCGCTTGCTCAAAATCTCATACGCCGATTCGCGGTTGACGGCCGTGTCGTACTTCGCGCCGATCGGGCTCCGCGCCCGCACCGTGGCACGCTCCTCCGGCGTGATGGCGCCGATCCGGCAGCGGGGCGGCGCCATGACCGTCCGCTCCACTGGCGCGGGCACGCCTTTCTCCTGCAGCGTGGACACGAGCGCCTCGCCGACGGCGAGTTGCGAGATCACCTCGGCCACGTCGAGCGCGGGGTTGGACACGAACGTCTCCGCCGCGGTCCGCACGGCTTTCTGATCCCGAGGCGTATAGGCGCGCAGCGCGTGCTGCACGCGGTTGCCGAGCTGCCCGAGGATCGCGTTGGGAATGTCGTCGGGATACTGCGAGCAGAAGTAGACGCCGACGCCCTTCGATCGCACCAGCCGCACCACCTGCTCCACCTTCGCCTGCAGCGCCGCCGGCGCATCGTCGAACAACAGGTGCGCCTCGTCGAAGAAGAACACGAGCTTCGGCCGATCGAGGTCGCCCACCTCCGGCAGGTTCTCGTACAGCTCCGAGAGCATCCAAAGAAGGAAGCTCGAGAAGAGACGCGGCTTGAGAATCAGCTTGTCGGCGGCCAGGATGTTGACGATGCCCCGGCCGGTGAGGTCGGTGCGCAGCAGGTCGTTGAGGTCGAGGGCCGGCTCGCCGAACAAGCGCCCGCCTCCCTCACGCTCGAACGTCAGGAGCGCGCGCTGCACCGCGGCGATCGACTGGGTGCTCACGAGGCCGTAATGGGACGAGATCTCCTTGCGATTGTCGGCGACGAACGAGAGCAGCGCGCGGAGGTCGTCGAGGTCGAGCAGCAGGAGCCCGCGGTCGTCGGCCAGCTTGAACGCCACCTCGAGCGTGCCCTCCTGCACGTCGTTGAGATCGAGAATCCGTCCCAGCAGGCTCGGCCCCATCTCGCTCACCGTGGTGCGCACGGGATGGCCGGCCGCGCCGTCAAGATCCCAGAAGACGACCGGGCTCGCTTCCGGCGCGTGCTCCTCGATGCCGAGCTGCGCGGCGCGCTGCCGTATACGCTCGTCGTTCGCGCCCGGCAGCGCGAGGCCGGCGACGTCTCCCTTGACGTCGGCCATGAACACCGGCACGCCGAGCCTGGAAAACCCCTCTGCCATCACCATCAGCGACACTGTCTTGCCGGTGCCCGTGGCGCCGGCGACATTGCCGTGGCGGTTGGCATATCTCGCGAGCAGGTAAATGAACCGATCACTTCGTCCGAGTAGGATGTCGCTCATCGTCAGGTCGGCATCTTACGAAAATTCCCGCGTGCCCTTCAACGCACATTTCCGTCGTCATGGATCGAATGGACAGCGCGGGTGCCTATCCGAGCTTCGGCCAGAACCGCCCCGTGCGTGCCATGTATGCGCGGTACTCGTCTCCGAACCGGCCCACGAGGTGTTCTTCCTCCAGGGAGGTGCGCCGGATGAGCACCGCCAGCGGCAGGCCGAACCCGACGAGCAGCCACCACAACGCGGACATCACGGCGATCGAGAGCAGGAAGAGCGTGCCGAAGACGTAGAGCGGATGGCGGATGTAGCGGTACGGCCCTGTCGTCACGAGCTGGTGACCTTCGCGCGTGGTGTGGGAGGGAGAGATGTTGCGACCGATGCTGGAGAACAGCCAGTAGATGGCGGGAATCATCGACGCGGCGACGGCCGCCGCCGTCCAACGCAGCCAGAGAGGCAGCTCCATCCGCACCCAGCCGACCCAGGCTGGGTTCATGAGATAGGCGAACAGCGGCCAGACGACCGCCAGGGATAGCAGGCGCAGCAGGACGAGGAGCGTGTTGCCCGACCGGTCGAGCGCGCCGCCTTCCTTCTCCGCTTTGTGCCGGTGGTAAATGCTGATGCCGGCCGCCGTGAAAAAGAGCACCGCCGTCAGCCAGCGGAAGATCGTTTCCTGCTGCATGGCTACCGCAGCGCGGCGGTCCGGATTCCCGCGAGACGCGCGAGGATCGGCGCGGCAGCTTTGATGTGCTCCGCGACCTTCTTCGTCGGGCTGCCGAACACGTAGTAGACGCTGCGATCCGGCGCGATCTCGAACGTGCCCAGCAGCGACGCTGACGCGAGGTAATTCGCCGGCGTCCCAGGCCGTCCGACGCCCGACGCCGCGTACAACCCCAGCATCGCGGCGCGCACGTCCGGGCCAATGGCGGCGATGGCGGCGGCCGGATTGTCGCTGTAAAGCTTATATGCCTCGTCGAACGCCGCGTCGCCGGTCGGCACCACGACCGGCGCCCCTTGCGTGAGCTGCTCCGCCAGCCTGGTCACGCCGGCGGGCTGCAGCCGCAGCGACAGGCTGGCCGGCGCCTTCGCCTGCAACGACAGCACCGTGAACTGCGTGACGCTGCGGTTCGCTTTGGGGGCCACAATTCCTTTGATCATGCGCGACGAGAGCACGGCCGGCACGCCCTCGAGCGTGCCCTGCGCGACCACGCCTTCGTGAAATTCCCAGCCTTCCGACATGCGCCCCTTGGATTGGGCGCCCTTCGACACCGCAAGCTCGAGCACCGCCGCGCTCTCCGCGATGTCCTTCTGCTTCAACCTGAACAACCCGTACAGCGCCGCCGCAAACAACACGAGCCCTATCAGCACAGCCATCGACATTCACCTCTCAGCATCGTTCTGCCCTCGCCGGCCTTTCCTCGCGCTGCACCCTGACGGTGACGAGCAGCTGGCCGACATGCCGCTGGACGTGCTCGGCCGCGTGCGCGAGCAGGCCGAGCACCGTGGACGGAAGCTGTTTCCTCCCGACCAACCTCGATTCCGCGAGGCTCTGCGCTTCGGTCGAGCGCAGTTGCGCCAACGCGCGCTCGACCTGCTGGTCGAAGGCGCTCAGCAGCTCGTCGACGCGGCTGCCACGTTCCCGCGGCTTGCCTTCCCCGGCGAGCGCCTCGAGCTGGGTCGCCGAAAGCGCCTCTCCCCTGGCATACGTGAAGAGGCGATCGAGCACGCCGGTCAGGTGCTGCAGGTGGAAGCCGACCGACGCCACGCCGTGCGGGCGGTCCCAGAGCCGCTCCTCCGCGAAGCCGCTGACGAGAGCAGCGACTTCCTCACGGGCCTGGAGGAGCGCGTGGGCCACCGGTTGCAGCGGCACGGGCACGCCTTCGACAGGCCCGCTCAGCCAGGCTTCAGACATGCACTCTCCTCATGCTCCTCTTTTTTCAGCTCGATCAGCGGCGAGCGCGGGACCGGTTCAGCGCCACGGCCTCCCGAATGAGCGCCTTCAACGCTTTCTCGTCGATCTTCTCGCCTTCATGGAAGTCGATGGCCCGCCTGGTATTGCCGTCGAGGCTGGCGTTGAAGAGGCCAGAGGGATCCTCGAGCGAGGCTCCCTTGGCAAACGTCATCTTCACGATGCTCTTGTACGTCTCGCCAGTGCAGATCATCCCGTCGTGATACCACACCGGCACCCCTCTCCACTTCCATTCCTCGACCACGTCCGGAGCGACTTGCTTAATCAGCGCGCGGATGCGGGCGAGCACCTTGCCTCGCCAGTCGCCCAGCTCCTTGATCCTCCCGTCGATCATTCTTGACGGAGACTTTTCCTGTCGAGTCATCGCTTCCTCGTCTCGGCGCTCGTTTGCGAGACGCCGCTCAGCGAGCGACGGAAGCACACCACACGCTCGATCTCCTCGTAGCCCAGCGCGCGATGGGCCGAGATGCCGTCGGCGTTCTCGAGATCCGAGTCGCTGGCGATCTCAGCGTGGCCCATGGCTCGCGCACGCGCCTCAGCCGCCTCGACGAGCGCTCGCCCGATGCCTCTCCGCTGAAATCCAGCCTCGACGTGCCAGCCCTCGATGAAGGCCACCGGCGACGACCGACAGCCAGGCGCGTACTTCCTGAAATCCAACTCCAGGAAGCCGACGACACGCCCCTCCGTCTCCGCCACGAAGACGACCGGCGTCGCAAGCCGCTCCTCGAAGTACTTTCGCGTCTCGACGTCGTGCTCTGAAAGCGCGCCAGGCCAGAGCGACTCTCGCAGCCTGACCCAATCAGGACGATCGCTCTCCTCAATCTCCCTGATCGTCATCGCGCAACTCGACCGTCAGGCCTTGCTCCAGCCGGGCAGCGCAGCCGCCTGGCGGATCCACGCGGCCATCTTCGCCTCGTCGAGATCGTCCTCGTGGATATCGATCCACCGCGCGTCTTTGCCTGTGCCTCCGGGTGGAACGGGACGCAGCGACGTGCCCTGGAAGAAGGTCACTTTGACGTAGCGCGTGAAGACGTGGAACGCCAGGAACCATCCGCGGCCCTCGATGCCGTAGAAGGGCGAGTTCCACTTCACGGCCTTTCGCACGTGGGACACGTTGCGGACAACGACCGCGTCGAGACGACGGCCGGCGTCGCGCTTCCAGCCCGGCATGGCCGCGATGTAAGCCCGCACGGGGGCGCCGCCGTCAGCCTTCGCAATCTGCGGATTGCCACCCGAGAGCAGGACTGGTCCCGCCGCGCCTCGCTTTGAAGCGGGCTTCCTTTTTGCCGGCTTCGCCGGCTTCCTAGACGCCTTCTTGCCCATTTGCCATCGTTACCCGAATATCCGTTCTCAGCCCACGTTGTTGTTCGGACGCCTCGAGCGCCACATGCGCCGCCGACAACGCCGAGCTGTCGACGATGCGAAAGCCTAGGCGCCGATAGAACGGGGCATTCCACGGGACATCTCTAAACGTCCTGAGGGTGACTGCAGAATATCCCACATCTTTCGCCCAGGCACACACCGTCGTCAGGAGCGCCGACCCGATCCCCTTCCTGCCATGCGACGGGAGAACGTTGAGCTCGTCGAGATGCGCGTAGCCCTCGATTTCCACGACCAAGGCAAATCCGACGATCTCTCCGCCTGAGGCAGTTGCCACCCAAAGATGGCCCGCTAGACAGGCTGCCGAAAACGTCTCGACGGAGTTCGGACTGTCGTACATCTCATCGGGGATTCCGAGGTCACCAGGGTAGGTCTTGAACAGAAGCCCGGCTGCTCGCTCGACATCTGGCAGGACAGCGACATCGCTGGGCGTCGCCGGCCTGATGGCATACCCATGCACGTCCATCAATTGAAAGTGGTCGATGAATGGCGGCTAGCTGTGCGTGGCCTCGACCTTGGCGTCGAGCGCAATCAGGCCTTCGGCAATAATTCGGATGTCATCCCGCAGGCTCTCGGCGACGACGTCGAAATGGCGGCGGGTGGCAGCGCCTTCCTCGCGCATTTCACCGCGCAGGCGCTCTTCGACGTGCCCGATCCTGTCGATGAGGCGTTCTTCGACCTCACGAATCTCGGCGCGAAGTTCAGCACGGGTTTTAACGAACTCGTCCCGCGTTTCTCGATCCATGAGAGTGCGACAACGATCCTACCACTCGACGGATTCCTGCAAGGGCAGTGAAAATCAAAAAGGGCGGCGATGGTGTCCATCGCCGCCCTTTTTATTTTTCACTTCTTACTTTTCACTTACACGCGCAGCTCACTCGATCGTTCCGCCTCCACCGAGCGCTTCCTCCGGCTCGATGAGATATTCCATCTCGCGGTCGAGCTCCAGGTCGTCCTCGGTCGGCTGCGGCGGCGCGGGCGGCGGCGGCGGCACGTCCGGCGGGATCCTGACGCCGCGGTAGAACTCGAACCCGGTGCCCGCGGGGATCAGGCGGCCCATCGTGACGTTCTCCTTCAGGCCGCGCAGGTAATCGATGCGCCCAGAGATCGACGCCTCGGTGAGCACGCGCGTCGTCTCCTGGAAGGAGGCGGCCGAGATGAACGACTCGGTCGAGAGCGACGCCTTCGTGATGCCGAGGAGCAGCGGCCGGCC
>JADZDV010000466.1 GCA_020850915.1 Chloroflexota bacterium
GTAACCGGTCAGGAGATTCTCGACTCGCGCGGCAATCCCACGGTGGCCGTCACCGTCCACCTCGACGACGGCACGACCGGCTGGGCTGGAGTGCCGTCCGGTGCGAGTACAGGCTCGCGCGAGGCCGTCGAGCTACGTGATGGCGATCCTGGCCGCTACGGCGGCAAAGGCGTTCTCTTGGCCGTCCGGCATGTCGAGCAGGAGCTGGCCCGAACCGTCATCGGGCGTGACCCCGCCGACCAGGCCGGGCTGGATCGCGCGCTGATCGACGCGGACGGCACGACGAACAAAGCCCGCCTGGGGGCCAACGCCATCCTGGGCATCTCCCTGGCCGTCGCCCGCGCCGAGGCAGCTAGACGCAAGCAGCCGCTCTACGCCTACCTCGCGGAGCTGGTCGGCGGCAGACCCGGGCCGTTGCCGCTTCCGATGCTCAACATTCTGAACGGCGGCCGGCATGCCGAGAACTCGACGGACTTTCAGGAGTTCATGATCATGCCGGTTGGAGCTTCAAGCTTCGCCGAAGGTCTCCGGTGGGCCAGCGAGGTCTACCACGTCCTGGGGCGACTGCTCCAGGAGCAGGGCTTCGCGACGACCGTTGGAGACGAGGGCGGCTTCGCGCCGAGCCTGCCAAGCAACGCCGCGGCGATCGAGATCATCCTGGAAGCGATCGAGCGGGCCGGCTACGCGGCGGGCGGCCAGGTGGGTCTCGGGCTGGACCCGGCGGCCAGCGAGTATTCCGAAGGCGGCCGGTACGAGCTTCACCGCGAGGGACGCTCACTTGACAGCACGGAGATGGTCGCCTTCTGGGCCGATTGGGTCGGGCGGTTTCCCATCCTCAGCCTGGAAGACGCGTTGGCCGAGCAGGATTGGACCGGCTGGGCGCAGCTCAGCCGGCAGCTTGGCAACCGCCTGCAGCTCGTCGGCGACGACATCTTCGTGACCAATCCCGCGATCATCCAGGAAGGCATCGACCGCGGCATCGCGAACTCGGTGCTCGTCAAACTCAATCAGATCGGGACGCTCAGCGAGACCATCGAGGCGGTTCGTCTCGCACGCAGCGCGGGCTGGACGGCGGTCGTGTCGCACCGCTCCGGAGAGACACCGGACGCTTTCATCGCGGATTTCGTGGTCGGGCTTGGCGTGGGACAGATCAAGGCTGGTGCGCCGGCTCGTGGGGAGCGTGTGGCGAAATACAACCGCCTGCTGGAGATCGAGCGCGAGCTGGGCGGAGCCGCCGGGTATGCGGGCCGAAGCGCCCTCGCCCGCGCCTGAGGTCACCCTGTCAGAGGAGCATGCTTCTTGACAGCAACCCCTCGGCGTTCTATGTTACAGAGCAGGGCGATGGACCCCGCCCGGGCGCGCGAGCGCCCGAACCGCCCGTCAACCTGATGGGATGATGGCTCCTGGCTGTGCGACACGCGGCAAGCCGGGGGCCTGCTATGGACCTCCCGGACCGCACGTCTCGGGAGAGCATCATGGATAACATCTGGTTCGTTGCCGCGTTGTGGATGGGACTGGCGCTGCTGGCCAGCCTCATCTCGATTCGTCTCGGCATCTCCGTTGCCCTGGCGGAGATCCTGGTCGGGGTGATCGGCGGCAACTTCCTCGGTCTGAGCACCGCACCCTGGATTGACTTCCTGGCAACGTTCGGCTCTGGCCTCCTGACCTTTCTGGCCGGCGCCGAGATCGATCCGGACTCGCTGAAGCGCCATCTCAAGCCCAGCCTCACCATCGGGATCGTCGCTTTCCTCGCCCCATTCGCGGGCGCCTGGGCGTTTGCCGAGCTGGTCGCCCGCTGGGACCGCCCGAGCGCACAGATCGCCGGCGTGGCCCTCTCCACCACCTCCGTGGCCGTCGTATACGCCGTCATGGTCGAGACCGGGCTTAACGAGACGGAGCTTGGCAAGCTGATCCTCGCGGCCTGCTTCATCAACGACCTGGGTACGGTGCTGACGCTCGGCGTGTTGTTCGCGAACTTCAACGTCTGGCTCATCGTCTTCGTGGGCGTGACCGCCGTGGTACTCTGGTACCTCCCGCGTCTGACCCGGCTGGTCATCACCCGCGTGGGTAGTCGCGTCTCCGAGCCGGAGATCAAGTTCGTCTTTCTGGTGCTCTTCTTCCTGGGCGGTCTGGCAACCACCGCGAAGAGCGAGGCGGTGCTGCCAGCCTACCTCGTGGGCCTGGTCATCGCGGGTGTGTTCGTGCGCGACAAGACCCTGGTGCACCGGATGCGCTCGATCGCATTCGCGCTGCTGACCCCGTTCTACTTTCTGAAGGCCGGCCTGTTCGTCTCCCTCCCCGCGGTGGTGGGAGGCGCGGGACTGATCGTCGCCCTGCTGGCGGTCAAGATGGTCACCAAGCTCGTAAGCGTCTGGCCGACGACCCGGGCCTTCCGTCTCCCCCCGCGGGAGGCCAACTACACCTCGCTCCTGATGTCCACAGGGCTGACGTTCGGGACGATCTCAGCCCTGTTTGGTCTCACCAACGGCTATATCGCCCAGGCGCAGTACACCGTTCTGGTCACCGTCGTGATCCTCAGCGCCATCGTGCCAACGCTGATCGCGCAGGGCTTCTTCCGTCCGGAGATCATCCGGACCGAAGCTGGGGAGCGAGGGCCCGCCGCGGCACGGGGCCGTTCGGGTCTGGAGTCTGTGCAGCAGGGAGCGCTTGTCAAGGAGCCGGGCATACCCGGCAGCTCGCTCCATCCGAGTGGCGCGACGAGAGACCGCTGAGGTCGGTTGGGTCCAGAAAGGGGTGTGCGCATGTTCCAGAGCATCCTGGTTGGGGTGGACGGCTCGCAGGGATCAAAGGCTGCGCTGCGCATGGCTATCGCCTTCGCGCGGCAGTTCAACGCTCGTCTTCGGGCGCTGGCCGTGGAGGAGCACATGCCACGCTTCGCCGCGACTGTCGGCGAGACACAGGAGGCGCAAGAAGAAAAGGATGCCTTCTTCCGGCAGGTCATGAAGGACGCCTACGCGATCGCCACAGAAGAGGAGGTGGGGCTGGAGACGGAGATCGTTCGGGGCAACCCATCCAGGGCTATCGTCGATCGAGCCCGCCAGCTTGCCGCCGACCTGATTGTGATCGGGCACAGCAACTCGGCCTGGGGGAACCTGCTCGGATCGACCGCTGACCGGGTGGTCGACCATGCTCACTGCACGGTGCTGATCGTCCGGTAAGCGGTGCGACGCGGCGACAGCCCGGCTACATTCGAACGCTGGCGTGTACGGCGACACTCAGACCGGGTGAGGTGAGGCCATGCACATGGCTGGGGTTGGCAAGCGGGTACAGATTTTCATTGACGAGGGTGACAGCCATCGCGGACGGTCGCTGTACGTCGGGATCATGGAGCGTCTGCTGTCGGAAGGCGCCGTCGGCGCGAGCGTCTTCCGGGGCATCGCCGGCTTTGGGACGCACAGCCGAATCCACCGGGCCAGTTTCGCCGACATCGCCTCACCGCTGCCGCTCACCATCGTGTGGATCGATACCCCAGAGCGCGTCGAACGCCTGCTCCCGACGATCTGCGACATGGTCGTCGAAGGGCTGGTCACCGTCGAGGACATCACGATCGCCGGGTACGCGCACCGGGATCTATCCCAGGTGCACCCATCCCTCCGAGTTGGCGACCTCATGACGCGCGATCCCGCGGTGGTGCACCGCGAGACGCCGCTGTCCGAGATCGCGCACCTCCTGCTCGAGCGAGACTTGCGGTCCCTGCCGGTCGTGGAGCAGGACGGGCGGCTGGCCGGCATCATCACCAACGGCGACCTGGTGGAACGAGGCGGGCTGGCAGCCCGCCTGGAGCTGCTCGGCGCGTCCGCCCCGTCGGTCCGGAGCGAGGCTGTCGCGTCCGCGCAACCGGCCACCGCCGGAGAGCTGATGACGCCATCCCCAGTCTCCATCGCGCCGCACCAGCCGATCCAGCGTGCGATCGAGCTGATGACGAGCGGGCCGTTCAAGCGGCTGCCTGTGACGGACGTGAGCGGCCGGCTCGTGGGAATCATTAGTCGTGTCGACATCCTCCGGGGGCTCGGCACGAGCTATCCGGCCCCGGCTGAGGCTGAGCCGGGAAGCGCGGGTCACGCGCTCGTGGGCGATGTCATGAGCCGCCACGCGCCGGTCGTCCGCGAGGACGCGCGACTGGCCGAAGTCCTGGACGCCGTCGTGTCCACGCGCCTCAACCGAGCGGTCGTCGTCGACGCTCAGGGGATGGTGAGGGGCGTCATCAGCGGCGAGGCCGTGCTCCGGCAGATCGATCCGCACATGCGCTCGGGTCTCCTGGGAGCGTTGATGAGACGAGATCGGGCGGTGCCGGAGCGAGCGGCGACGACCACGGCAGCCGAGCTCATGACCGCGCCGGCCATGACGGTTAGCGCCGAGACGCCGGTAGACCAGGCCGCGCGCGA
>JADZDV010000467.1 GCA_020850915.1 Chloroflexota bacterium
CCGTGTGTCCGCCCTTGCGATCGCAGATGGCCACGAGTTCTTGAGAACCTGACTCGAAGGCGGGCGGACACGCCGGTCCGACCCTACCAGTCGTGGGATGACCCGAGAAATCGGCCCGCTTCAGCAAGAATCGGTCACACCTGGGGTGGAGGGGTTGATCCGCTTCATTCGTCGGTTTCAGGCCGTGTGCCTGTCTCACTGGCGATACACATTCTGCTCGGCGCGTGCGGCAGCGCTCATCCAGACCCGACGCGGGGCCGGATACTACTGCGCGCCTAAGCCCAGGAAGACGCTGGAGAGCTTGGGCCGAGTCTAGGCCACGGGAGCCGGACGCCGCGTAGGACGCAATCGCGCTGAGGGCGCTCGGTCGTCCAGGGATGCTCTGGGATCGCCGCGGACAGGACGTCATCGGGCACGGCGGTATACTTGCTCGCTGGCGCCGCTCGCGAAGGGCGGGCAGAGGCCGGAGGAATATGTCCGTCTCATCACAGGGCGCCGCGCTGCGCGACTTGCTCTCCGAGGCGCGGCGCCAGGCTACGGGCCTGGCGCTCTTTGGCGGCGTCCTGGCCGATCCGATTGGCGAGAGCCTGCTCGAGCTGGTGGACGCGCTGCTCAGCGGCCAGGCGCAGCTTGCCCAGGAGAAGCGGGCACGGCTGTTCGGCCTGCTCGCGGCGGAAGCGGAGCTCTATCCAGAGCAGCTCGTCGGCGACGCCTGGCAGAACCACCTGCTCGACCGGCTGCTGCTGGACGAGAACCCGTTTTCGCTCAAGGCGCAGCACGGCGGCGCCGAGGCGATTGGCCAGGCGCTGTGGTCCCAGGCGCGCTGGGACCTGACCGCCCTGCGCACGCTGTTCCAGCTATCGGCGGCGCGCCTGGGCGAGGTGGCGGCCACGATCGAAGACCTCGGAGCGAGCTGGGTCTCCTGGGAGCGGCTGGCGCCGCTCGAGCGCGGCGTCGCGCTCCACACCGAGGCGACGCGCGGCCTGAAACGAACCTTCGCCGCCACCGCGGACTGGTCGGCGCTCGCGGAAGCGCTGGCGGCTCACTTCTCCGTCGAGGGATCGGGTGTTTTTGGCCGATACCGCGCATTCCGCTGGTCTCGGCGCGGCTCGGTTGGCCATCTGGAGGGCATCGCCGACCCCGATCCGATTCGCCTGGACGAGCTGATCGGCTACGACCGCGAGCGGGAGCTGCTGATCGAGAACACCGAGCAGTTCATCGACGGTTATCCGGCCAACAACGTGCTGCTGTTCGGCGATCGCGGCACGGGCAAGTCCTCGACGATCAAGGCGCTGCTGCACGCGTACGCGCCGCGGGGCTTGCGGCTGATCGAGCTGCCAAAGCAGCTCCTTGCCGACTTCACTCAGGTCATGGCGCTCGTTCGCGGCCGGCGTGAGCGGTTCGTGCTGTTCGTGGACGACCTCTCGTTCGACGAGCACGAGACGGTCTACAAAGAGCTGAAGGCGATGCTCGAGGGCGGCGTGGAGGCGCGGCCGGACAACGTCGTGATCTACGCGACGAGCAACCGCCGGCACCTGATTGTCGAGAGGTGGTCGGATCACGATGCCTCATCCGACACGGAGATCCACCAGATGGACAGCGTTCAGGAGAAGCTCTCGCTCTCGGACCGGTTCGGAGTCCGGCTGTTCTTCATGTCGCCTGACCAGGCCCGCTACCTGGCCATCGTGCGCGGCCTCGTCGCGCAGCGCGGGCTGGCTATCGAGGACCACGAGCTGGAGCGCCAGGCGATCCAGTGGGCTACCTGGCAAAATGGCCGTAGCGGGCGCACGGCGCGACAGTTCGTGGACCATCTGACCGGTCGCCTGCGAGCGCGATTGTCAGGGCAACGCTAAATGGTGGCTGGCGGCTGCAACGGGAGGGTCTGAATGAAGCTGGTGACCTACGAGCTGTTCACGCCGATCGGCGCCGTTCGGCGCGTCGGTGCGTTGCTGGACGACGCCCTGATCGTGGACCTGCTGGCAGCTTGCGAGACGCAGCTCGCCGCGAAGCACCGTCGCGCCGAGGCGCACGCCCGGGCCCACGCGCTCATTCCGTTCGACATGGTCCGCTTCCTGCGTCGCGGCGAGGAGGCGATGGAAGCGGCCTGGGAGGCGTTGTGCTTCGTCGAGCAGAGCCGCGAGCGCATCGGAATCGATGGGCAGACCCTGATCTTCGACATGGACGAGGCGCGTTTGCTATCGCCCCTGCCCCGACCAAGCTCGATCCGGGACTTCATCTGCTTCGAGCAGCACATCAAGAACGGCTTCGAGAGGATGAACATCGGTCCGGTGCCGGAGGCGTGGTATCGGATTCCAGCGTACTACAAGGGCAACCCGCACAGCGTGATCGGACACGACCAGGATGTGATCTGGCCGTCCTTCTCGGAATCGCTCGACTACGAGCTGGAGCTCGCCATCGTGATCGGCAAGCCCGGTAAGAACATCCCGCAATCGGCTGCCAGGAGCTACGTCGCTGGTTACACGATCTTCAACGACATCTCTGCGCGCGACGTCCAGGGCCCCGAGATGAGCGTCGGGCTCGGGCCGTCGAAGAGCAAGGACTTCGACACTGGCAACATTCTCGGTCCCTGTCTGGTCACACCTGACGAGTTCGATGGGCGAAGCGCTCGTATGGTGGCGCGCGTCAACGGTGAAGTGTGGTCAGAGGGCAATTTGAGCGACATGCACTACTCGTTCGAGGATCTGATCGTGTACGTCTCGAAGGACGAGACGCTCCGCCCCGGCGACGTCTTCGGCTCCGGCACGGTCGGGTTCGGCTGCGGGCTCGAGCTGGGTCGCTCGCTGACGCCAGGCGACATCGTGGAGCTCGAGGTCGAAGGTGTTGGTATCCTGCGCAATCGGATCACGCGTCCCACTCAGGCCTGAGCGATTCGCGAGGCGCGGGGCGGCGTGGCGGTGTCGCGTTGGCATCGCCGTGGTGTGCTCGCTCCTGGCTGGCGGCGGGCCGGCGATGGCACAGACGGAGCCAGCCACGCCGGACCTGGCCGCCGCCCTGCCAGCAATCGTCACGCGGGTGATCGCCGGCGACACCCTGGACGTCCACATGCGGGGCGTTCGGACCGGCGTCGGCTATCTCGGCGTCGAGACACCTCCCTCGAACACGCCCTGCGGCCAGATGGCCCTCGAGCGAAATCGCCAACTGGCCGCGTCGGCCGTCCTGCTCCTGCCCGAGCCTGGGCTGGATCTCGATGACCGCGCCCGTCGGCTCTTTTACGCCTATACGGAGGACGGGCTCTCCATCGACGAGACGCTCGTTCGCGAGGGGCTGGGCCTGGCGGCTCGAACCCAGGCAAGCCACGGCGCCGCTCTGCTCTCGCTCGAGGCGGACGCGGCCCAGGAGGCGCGCGGCTGCCTGTGGGGCGGCTGAGGGCCGCTCCGGCCGCGGGTGGACGTGGTCCGCGGCCCTGTACAAGACGACCTACCGCTTCCCTCGCAGCTTCGAGACGATCGAGCCAATCCCGGCCAGCAGCACCGCGGTCGCCACGGCGGAAGCCAGAATGATCTTCACTTCGTCGACGTCGTGGATCGCTCGAAACCGGGCCTGCCCGCCTGAGATCTCGATGAAGCCGACTGGCCTCACCGAGACACCCCCGCCCCCGCCCGACCCGGAGCCGGCGCCTGGCGTGCCTTCACCCCCACTGCCACCGCCCCCACCAAAACCCCACGACGCTTTCGCCACTGGCACGACCGTCACGCCCTCGCGCTCGACCGGCTGTCCGAAAATGTTCGCGCTCTGCACGCTCGCGCCCAGTCGCTGCGCCAGTCGCTCGGCGAGCGACTCCGGGCCTGGCGCGAGCGAGTCAAGCTCAGACCGGGGAAAGATCGGCTCGTGTCCCTGTGCCACGTCGGGCCTCCAGCGGGAGATTTCCCAGAGGTCTATACTAGCGCCCCGAAGGACTCCCGGAGGCCCGTTGTGGATGTACTGATCGCGGCAGCGCGTCTGTTCGACGGGACCGGCGCGCCGCCGCTGGAAGGCGCCGCGGTAATCGTGGCCGACGGTCGGATCAAGGCGGTCGGAGCAACGGCGGATCTTGCTGTCCTGGCGAGTGGTGCGCAGCGTGTGGATTACCCTGAGTGCACCCTGCTCCCGGGGCTGATCGACTCGCACGTCCATCTCGCGTTCAGCGCCAGCCCGCAACCACTTCGCGACCTGCTCGCTGAAGACGACCGCTACCTCTTGCTCCGGGCCGTCCAGGGAGCGCAGCTCGCGTTGCGAGCGGGCGTGACGACCGTCAAGGACCTCGGCGATCGCGGGGGAGTGGCGCTGTCGCTCCGGAAGGTGATCGCCGACGGCCTGCTGCCGGGCGCCAGAGTCCTCACCTCGGGCCCAGCCATCACGACCACGGGCGGCCACTGCTACTGGCTGGGCGGCGAGGCCGACACGGCGGACGAGCTTCGCAGGAAGGCGCGCCAGCTCGCGAAGGACGGTGTGGATCTCATAAAGGTCATGGCGTCTGGCGGACGCATGACGCCCACCAGCGACGTGACGGCCTCGCAGTACCAGCCCGAGCAGTTGCGTGCGCTGGTGGAAGAGTCGCACCGGCTGCACCGAACGGTTGTTGCGCACTGCCACGCCGCCACGTCCGTTCGGGACGCGGTGGCGGCCGGTGTGGATGTTATCGAGCATGGGAGCTGGATCTCGCCCCAGGCCGGCGACCTGGTGGCACTTGACGAGGACGTTGCGCGGCAGATGGCGGCCCAGGGCACGTACCTCGACCCCACCCTCTCGACCCAGGCGAGCTTCATAGGCCTCGACACTGAGCAGCTCACGCTGGGCCAGCGCGAGCTGCGCACGGCACGACCGCGCGTGCTGGCCGCGCACCGGCGGTCGATCGAGCTCGGCGTGCCCATTGCCGCCGGGACAGACGCGGGCGCGACGCGCGTGCCGCTCGACAGCCTGCCGGGCGAGCTGACGCTCCTGCGGGAGCTGCTCGGGCTCTCGCCCGCCGAGGCGATCGTAGCAGCCACTCTGAACGGTGCTCGCTCGACGCGGCTCGAGCACGAGATTGGGACTCTCCGCCCGGGACGCCGCGCGGACCTGCTGCTGGTGGAAGGCGATCCACTCGAGGACCTCTCTGACCTGCGGCGGGTCCGAGCCGTCTACAAGGACGGGGTCCTGGAAGTCGAGAACGGGCGACTGGTCCGGAGCTGACCGAGACGGGGAGCCGCGGGGTCCGCCAGGCTTTCGACCGCCACGCGGACTCACTCCGGGGCAGACAGCTTCACCTCCCTCAGCCAGGCGGAGAAGGATGCCCTCAACCCGGGCTCAGCGCCGTGCCCGGACCGCGGGCCCGGGGCGAGCGCGAGGAAGAGGCTGACCTACGGGGCAGGCGACCATTCATTCGCAAGCTCGCTGGCCGGTGTGAGGACGACGAGTGCGTCGACCAGTCGCGCGCCGTCTCCTTCGGATCGGACCATCACCGGGTTCAGGTCCAGCTCTGACAGGCGCGGGCCGAGGTCGGCGGCGAGTCGGGACACCCGTTGGATGACC
>JADZDV010000468.1 GCA_020850915.1 Chloroflexota bacterium
CCACCCCATCACGGGGGCTCAAGAGCTCGTTTTCCATCTTCATCGCTTGGAGCACGACCATACTCTCGCCGCGCGCGATGTGCTGACCGGCCTCCACGCTCACGGCGATGACAAGACCTGGCATCGGCGCCTTGACGGTGTCAGCGTGGCGGCCGCCGCCCCGACCGCCGCCGAACGCGGCCAGGCGCTCGGCACGCTCGTCGAGCACCCGCGCAGTGACGAGACGACCGAGCAAGGCGATCGTCGTCTCTTCCGCGTCGCGGCGCACCAGGGCGGGAATGGTCCGGTTCTGGAGGCCGAGCAGGATCCCGTGATCGGCGAGGCGCACAAACGAGGCGGAGGACTCCGTTCCGTCGACACGGACGACCCGCTCCTGTCCGGCGCCCTCGATCTCCACCTGGAAGGTCCGGCCGGCCAGCTCGACTGTGTAGCGTCTCGCGCTCACGGGGCAGACCTCCGCCCAGGACGGCTCAGCAGCCGCCAGCCGGACACTGGTTCGTCGACCCGCTGGCCGGTGGCGGGGGGCAGGCCGCCCGAGCGCTGACTCGCTGTCCTGGCGTCCGCGTCGAGCGCCGCCACAATGGCGGCAAGCTCCGCTGTTGAGTCGTCGATCGCCAGGCCTGGGCGCCACTCGCGCTCGAGAAACGCCGTATCCACGGCTCCAGCCTGAAACGCGGGGTGGTCCACGAGGAAGCGGTGGAGGGGCAAGTCCGTCTTCACGCCGAGCACGAGGTACTCGTTTAGTGCGCGCCGTAAGCGCTCGATCGCCGTCGCGCGGTCCGGTCCCCAGACGATCAGCTTCGCCAGCAGCGGGTCGTAATGGAGCGACACGTCCTGGTGCAGCTCCAGTGCGCCGTCGATCCGCACTCCGGTCCCGTCCTGCTCTCGAAGCCCGACGATCCGCCCGGTCGACGGCAGAAAGCCGTTGTCCGGGTCTTCGGCGTACACCCGGCACTCGACGGCGTGGCCCCGCCAGCGAACGTCGTCCTGGGCGATCGAAAGCGGCAGGCCGCTCGCGATCTCGAACTGCAAGCGGACCAGGTCCAGGCCGGTCACCAGCTCCGTGACGGGATGCTCGACCTGGAGGCGGGCGTTGACCTCCAGGAAGTAGAAGCTGCCGTCCGGCGCCAGCAGGAACTCCGCCGTGCCCGCGTTGACGTAGCCCGCCGCGAGCGCGCCGCGAACCGCCACCTCTCCCATCCGCGCCCGCAGGTCGAGGTCCACGGCTGGTGAGGGCGACTCCTCGACCAGCTTCTGGTGCCGGCGTTGGATGCTGCAGTCGCGCTCGCCCAGGTGGATGGCGTTGCCGAAACTGTCCACCAGGAACTGGATCTCGACGTGTCGCGGCCGCTCGACGTATCTCTCGATGTAGAGCGACGCGTCCCCGAACGACGTGAGCGCCTCGCCAGCGGCCAGGCGGAACGCCGCCGCGATCTCTCGCGCCGACCGCACCACGCGCATTCCCTTGCCGCCCCCGCCCAGCACCGCCTTCAGGGCGACCGGATAGCCGATCTCGGCGGCGACAGCCGCCGCTTGCTCGACATCGGGCAGAGGTTCGAGCATGCCGGGCACCACCGGCACGCCGGCGGCCTGCATGGTCTGCCTGGCGGCGGTCTTGCTGCCCAGGCGGCGCATCGCTTCAGGCGGCGGACCGATGAAGCGCAGGCCGGCCTGCCCGCACGCCTCGGAGAACTCCGCGTTCTCGGCAAGGAAGCCGTAGCCGGGATGCACGGCCTCCGCGCCGCTCCGGGCGGCGGTGTCTAACAGGCGGTCGATCCGCAGGTAGCTCTCCGCGGCGGTCGTGCCGCCGAGCGGATAGGCCTCGTCGGCCAGGCGCACGTGTGGCGCGAGGCGGTCTGGGTCCGAGAACACCGCGATGCTCCGAATCCCCGCGTCGCGACAGGCGCGGATGACGCGCACGGCGATCTCGCCGCGGTTGGCGACCAGGACGCTGGAGATCACAGGGGGATGTTCCCGTGCTTGCGGGGCGGGTTCGTCTCGCGCTTGTCCTTGAAGATCTCGAGGGCGGCGATCAGTCGGCGGCGCGTCTCGCGCGGGGCGATCACCTCGTCCACGTAGCCGCGTGCCGCGGCCTCGTAAGGGTTCGCGAAGCGCGCTCGATAGTCCGCTTCGAGCTGCTTCTTCGTGGCGATGGGATCCTCCGCGCCGGCGATCTGGTCGCGAAAGATGATCTCCACTGCGCCTTCAACGCCCATGACGGCGATCTCTGCTGTTGGCCAGGCGAAATTCGCGTCGCCGCGAATGTGCTTGCTGCTCATGACGTCGTAGGCGCCGCCGTATGCTTTGCGGGTGATAACGGTCAGCATCGGGACCGTCGCTTCGCAGTAGGCGTAGAGCAGTTTCGCGCCGTGGCGGATGATCCCGCCATGCTCCTGGGCCACGCCCGGCAGAAAGCCCGGCACGTCCACGAACGTCACCAGCGGAATGTTGAAGGCATCGCAGAAACGGACGAAGCGGGCCGCCTTGGTGGACGAGCTTATGTCAAGCACTCCCGCGAGGTGGGCAGGCTGCTGGGCGATCACCCCGACTGAGCGTCCGTTGAGACGGCCGAAGCCGACGAGGATGTTCTGGGCGAACAGTGGCTGCACCTCCAGGAAGTCGCCGTCGTCCAGGACGAGCTGGAGGACGCGGTGCATGTCGTACGACTTCGTCGGCTGGTCCGGGATCAGCGTGTCAAGCTCCGGCGACTCGCGGTCCGGACTGTCGGTCGGCGCGACGACAGGCGGATCGTCGTAGTTGTTCGAGGGCAGGAAGCCGAGCAGCCGGCGCAGCATCTCCAGGCCAGCCACTTCGTTCTCGGCCAGGAAATGGGCCACGCCGCTGGTCGCATTGTGAATGGTGGCGCCGCCCAATCCCTCGAAGTCGATCTCCTCGTGGGTGACGGTCCTCACGACGTTCGGCCCGGTCACGAACATATGGCTCGTGCCGTCGACCATCAGGATGAAGTCGGTCATCGCGGGTGAGTAGACAGCTCCGCCGGCGCAGGGGCCCAAGATGGCTGAGATCTGCGGCACGACGCCAGAGGCCAGGACGTTACGCAGGAAGATCTCCGCGTACGCTCCCAGGCTGACGACACCTTCCTGAATGCGCGCCCCGCCCGAGTCGTTCAGGCCGATGACCGGCGCGCCAATCTTCACGGCGGCGTCCATGATCTTGCAGATCTTCTGGCCGTGCACCTCAGAGAGCGAGCCGCCGAAGACCGTGAAGTCCTGCGAGAAGACGCACACGGTCCGCCCGTCAATCTTCCCGAAGCCGGTGACGACGCCGTCGCCGAGGTAGCGCTGCTCGCCGAGTCCGAACTCTGTCGAGTGATGCATCGCCAGGGCGTCCGTCTCGGCGAAGGAGCCAGGATCCAGCAGCAGGTCGAGCCGCTCACGGGCGGTGAGCTTGCCTCGCGTATGCTGCTGCTCGATTCGTCGGGCGCCGCCGCCAAGCGTCGCCTGGTCGCGCAGCTCGGCCAGTCGCTGGAGCTTGGCGGCCGTGGTCTCGCCGTCTGGACCACTGGGCTGCTGGGCGTGTTGAGACATAGGCTCGGGAGATCTCCGAAGGCGCAGAGGTGGGTGCGCGTAGTGTAACAGGCGCTCGCGATCGGCCTGGAGGCTAGCCCGAACGTACGCCGCGGGCCGCGAGGGCATGCCGGAGGAACTCGACCGTCTCTGTTGTCAGAGAGCCCGGACCGAAGACCTCCGCGATCCCAAGCGCCTTGCAGGCCGCGATGTCGGCCTCGGGGATGATCCCGCCGGCCCAGACGATGACGTCGTCGATGCCGCGCGCACGTAGCGCATCCATGATCTTCGGGAACAGGGTCAGGTGAGCTCCACTGAGGATCGAAAGCCCGATCGCGTCCACGTCCTCCTGCAGCGCCGTCTCGGCAATCATCTCCGGTGTCTGGCGAATGCCGGTGTAGATGACTTCGAAGCCGGCGTCTCGCAGCGCTCGGGCGATGACCTTAGCCCCTCGGTCGTGCCCGTCCAAACCGGGCTTCGCGATCAGGACGCGGGCGGGCGGCGCGCTCAGTTCAGCCATGCGCCGATCCCCCCGCGACGAAAGGCTCGTTCAGCTCGACCAGCACGCCCTGGCCGAACTCCGGGTGGATGAACGCCACCATTCCAACCGCGCCCGTCTTCGCCTCGTCCTCGACGAAGCGAGCGCCGCGCTCGCGCAGCGCCTGCATGGCAGCCTGGATGTCCCGCACGCGAAAGCAAAAGTGATGCAAGCCAGGGCCGCGTCGCTCGAGAAAGCGCGTCACCGTATTGTCGGGCGACAGCGGCTGAATCAGCTCGATCTCGGAGTGTCCGACGCGAATGAAGGCGATCCGAAGTTGCCGCTCCTCGACGACGACGTCTTTCGCCACCTCGAACCCGAGCACGTCTCGGTACAGCCCGAGCGCGTCGTCGATCGACGGTACGGCCACGCAGATGTGGTCCAGCTCCTCGACCAGGTCCGCGAAACGCGGAGCGCCCTGCTCAGCCGTCATCTGGCGCCTGCCAAGCGGGAACCCAGCCTGGCTGCCCCTCGAGACCCCAGCCAACGCCCCTCCCCCAGCGGGGGGAGGTCGGGTGGGGGGCCTTCCACCGACGACCAGTACCGTATGGTGCGCACTGCGCACCAC